>NZ_VCKX01000149.1 GCF_005889725.1 Nonomuraea zeae | reverse complement strand
CTCCCACCCCGCCCCCTTTCAGCTCTCCCGCCGCGACCTGCTCCGCCTGGCCGGGGCGGCGGCGGCCGTACCCGTCCTGTCGTCCTGCGCCGGAGCGCCGGCCACGCAGAGCGCCGCGCCGGGGACGTTCACCGTCTACTGGAACGCCGGTCACGACTACCAGGCCTACCGCAAGGTGATCGGCGAGTTCGAGCAGGCCAACAAGGTCAAGGTCAACCTGCAGAAGTACCAGTGGCCCGACCTGCGGACCCGGCTGCTGGCGGACTTCGCCTCCGGCACCGTGCCCGACCTGGTCGAGGAGCCCGGCGGGTGGGTGCAGGAGTTCGCCATCTCCGGCAACGCCCGCTCGCTGCAGGACTACGTCGACCGCGACGGCGCCGCGATGGGCTTCCCGTCGGACTGGCAGCCGGTCACCGTCGAGCGGAACTCCTACCAGGGCAAGGTGTACGGCGTGCAGCTCCACCTGACCTGCAACACCCTGGTCTACAACAAGGCCATGCTGCGCGAGGCCGGCGTCGAGGTGCCCACGACCTGGGAGGAGTTCCTGGCCGCGGCCAGGAAGCTGACCAAGGACGGCGTGTACGGCGTCGCGCTCAACCAGGACTACACCTACGTCTGGCCGTGGATGGTGCAGGCGGGCGTCACCCCGTACGACCCGGCGACCGGCAAGGTCATGACGCCGGTGGCGGACGCGGCCGCCGCCCTGCAGTTCCAGGCCGACCTGATCCACAAGCACAAGGTCGCCCCCGTGCCGGTGTCGGGCACCGACTACTCGGGCCCGCAGAAGCTGTTCTCCGCCAAGCGCGCCGCGATGATCCTCACCGGGCCCTGGGATCTGGATCCGATCAGGAAGACCAGCCCCGACATCGAGCTGGGCGTCGCGCCCCCGCTCAAGCACAAGGTCCAGGCCACGCAGGCGGCGGGCGTCAGCATGTTCGTCCCCGCCAAGGCGGCCAGGCCCGACCTGTCGTGGGACTTCATCAAGCGCATCACCACTCTGGAGGTCGAGCAGGCCGCCACCAAGGAGACCGGCATGCTCATGCCGCGCACCTCGTGGGCGAAGCTGCCCGAGGTGCGGTCGGACGAGGCCATCAAGGTCTTCGCCGACGCGCTCCCCGGCGCCAAGGACTCCTCCCAGCAGGTGCGGCTCACCGGGCAGCTCGGCAAGTGGGAGGAGCAGCTCAAGGTCGTCTACCAGCAGGTGCTGATCCAGAACCAGCCGGCCGCGACGGCACTCGGCACGTTCAGCCAGGCGGCGGAGGGCTTCCTGCGATGACCTCGCTCGCCCGGCGGCGCCGGGCCCTGCCCTCGTTCGGGCTGCGGCCCCGCACCCTCGCCGGCCGGTACGCCAGGACGGCCTATCTCTTCCTCATCCCGGCGATCCTGTTCTTCGCGATCTTCTTCTACCTGCCGATCGGCAACGTGGTCGCCACCAGCGTGCGCACCGGCCCGCAGGCCGACCAGTGGGCCGGGCTCGCGAACTACGGCCAGGCGCTGGCCGACCCGGCGGTGCGGCACTCGTTCCTGGTCACGGCGGTCTTCGCGGTGGCGGTGGTGATCGGCTCCATCGTGCTCGGGCTGGTGCTGGCGCTCGCGATCGACCAGCCGCTCAGAGGGCGGGTGGTCTTCCGGGTGCTGCTGCTGGTGCCGTACCTGACCTCGGTGGCGATCGTCGGCCTGCTGTGGCGCAACATCCTGGACCCCGAGCTGGGCGTGCTGAACCGGGTGCTGGTCGCGGCCGGGCTGCCCGGGCAGCAGTGGCTCAACACCGCGCCGCTGCTCACGATCGCCGCCGTCACGCTGTGGCAGAGCGTGGGCTACACCATGGTGCTGTTCCTGGCCGGGCTGCAGGGCATCCCCGAGACCTACCACGAGGCGGCCAAGATCGACGGGGCCGACTCCTGGCGCCGGTTCTGGCGGATCACGCTGCCGCTGCTGGCCCCGACGACGCTGTTCGTCTCGGTGATGGCGGTCATCTCGGGGCTGCAGGCGTTCGGGCAGGCGTACATCATCACCAACGGCGGCCCCGGCGACGCCACCGACCTGTCGGTCTTCCACATCTTCAACGTCGCCTTCCGCGCCCGCGACCTCGGCTACTCCTCGGCGCAGTCAGTGCTGCTGCTGGTCGTGATCGTGGCGTTCACGCTGGTCCAGCTGCGGGCCGGGCGGCGCGGGGAGGTCACCTACTGATGCGCAAGCCGCTGCTCTACACCCTGCTCGGGCTGGCCTGCCTGGTGACGGTGCTGCCGCTGCTCTACATGCTGTCGCTGTCGCTCCAGACCGAGGCGGAGACGCTGTCGGCGAACGCGGTGCTCGTCCCCGAGTCGCCCCAGTGGGGGAACTACGCCGAGCTGTTCGCCCGCGCGCCGTTCGGCAACTTCATCGTCAACAGCCTCGTCGTGGCGGGCGTGATCACGCTGGCGCACCTGGTGTTCGACCCGCTCGTCGGGTACGTCTTCGCCAAGTTCCGCTTCCCGCTGCGCAACACGCTGTTCGTGGCGCTGCTGGCCACCCTGATGGTGCCGTTCTTCGTGCGGATGATCCCGCTGTACGTGCTGATGGCCAACATGGGGTGGTTGAACACGTACCAGGGGCTGATCACGCCGTTCCTCATGGACGCGTTCGGGATCTTCCTGATGCGGCAGTTCATCCAGCCCATCCCCGACGACCTGATCAGCGCGGCCCGCATCGACGGGGCCTCCGAGCTGGGCATCTACCGGCGCATCATCCTGCCGCAGACGCGGCCCGCGCTGGCCGTGCTGGGGCTGTTCACGTTCGTCTTCCAGTGGAACGAGTTCCTCTGGCCGCTGGTCGCCACCACGACGCCCGAGATGCGCACCATCCCGGTCGGGCTCACCCTGTTCAACCAGGAGTACTTCACGTTGTGGCACCTCACGGCGGCCGGCTCGGTGATCCTCTTCGTACCCACCGCCGTGCTGTTCGTCCTCACCCAGCGATACTTCGTCCGGGGCATCGCCCTGACCGGCCTCAAATAAGGAGTTTCTGGTTTTGCGTCCGAACGTGATCGTCGTCTTCACCGACCAGCAGCGGTGGGACACCGTCGGCCCCTTCACCCCGAACCTCGACAGAATGGCCAGGCACGGCACGCAGGCCACGGTCGCGCTCACCCCGCAGCCGGTGTGCGCCCCCGCCCGTGCGGCGCTGCAGACGGGCCGCTACCCGACCACGACCGGCGTCTACCGCAACGCCCGCGTCCTGCCGCCCGAGGAGCGGACGCTGGCGCACCACTTCGGCGCGGCCGGCTACGCCACCGGCTACATCGGCAAGTGGCACCTGGCCGGCAGCGAGCCGGTGCGGCAGGAGGAGCGCGGCGGCTACCAGTCGTGGCTCGCGGCCAACGCGCTGGAGCACACCTCCGACGCCTACCGCACCATCGTGTACGACGAGGCGAACGACCCCGTCCTGCTGCCCGGCTACCGCTCCGACGCCCTCGTGGACGCGGCCGTGCGGTTTGTCGCCGACCACCACGACGAGCCGTTCTACCTGTTCCTGTCGTTCCTGGAGCCGCACCACCAGAACGAGGTGGACAACTATCCGGCCCCCGACGGCTACGAGGAGCGCTATCAGGGCCGCTGGATGCCGCCGGACCTGGCCGCGCTCGGCGGCACCGCGCCGCAGCACATGGGCGGCTACCTGGGGCAGGTCAAGCGCCTGGACGAGGGGCTCGGGCGGCTGCTCGACGCGCTGCGCAGCATGGACCTGCTGGACGACACGATCGTGGCCTACACCTCCGACCACGGCAACCACTTCAAGACCCGCAACGGCGAGTACAAGCGGTCCTGCCACGACGCGTCGCTGCGGGTGCCGCTGGCCGTACGCGGCCCGGGGTTCGACGGAGGCGGCGCGATCACCCGGCCGGTCAGCACGATCGACCTGCCGCCCACGCTCCTGGAGGCCGCGGGGCTGCCGGTGCCGGAGGCCATGCAGGGGCGCTCGTTCCTGCCGCTGGTGCGCGACTCGCGGGCCGACTGGCCGGAAGAGGTGTTCTTCCAGGTGAGCGAGTCCGAGGTCGGGCGGGGGATCCGGACGTCGCGGTGGAAGTACTACGCGGTCGCCGAGGACGCCCACCCGTGGGAGGTCTCCGCCGCGTCCCGCTACCGGGAGCAGGCCCTGTACGACCTGGACAACGACCCGCACGAGCTGGTCAACCTGGCGGGGTCCGGCTCGCACGCCGGGGTGGCGGCGGAGCTGCGCGAGCGGCTGGTGGGCAGGATCGTGGCGGCGGGGGAGGCGGAGCCGGTCATCGAGCCGGCCGCTGAGCGCGCGGGCCGCGAGCAGGCGATGACCGACCCGGCCGTCCGCCTGACCGGCCCCAAACCGGTCCGCTTCGGCCACCAGCGCCCCACCGCTCCTTGACCCGCCACCCCTCGACCTGCTGCCCCGTGACAAGCCGCGCCTTGGTCTGACGCGCCTTGGTCTGACTTGGTATGGCGCGGTGCCCGCACCTCGGGTGGGGTGCGGGCACCGGCCGGGTCAGCTCTGCGCGTCCGCGGGCTTGTGCCCGTGGGCGCCGCCGCGCGCGGCCGCGGCCGGCGCGCTCGCGGCGCCGATCGTGCCCGTGTCGAAGGCGTAGGTGGCCACCAGGGTCGCGATGGCGTCGGAGTTCACGTCCAGCGCCTTGTCGTTGATGTTCTTGATCGTGTCGCAGACGCTGTGGTAGCAGGGGTCGAGCGGGACGCCCGCCGTGCCGCCGAAGATCGCCGCCTCCTCCGCGGTCTTGAGCACCTCGGCCCCGGTGAACAGCCCGCCCGCCGGGATCCCGGCCGCGATGAACGCCCCGTAGTCCGAGCGTCCCGTGAATGCCGTCGCCGTGAACGGCAGCCCGCGCCCGGCGAAGAACTTCTCGAAGTCCTCCTCGATCACGTCCGACCCGGGAGGCCCGGCGGTGCCGAACGCGTCACCGTCGCCGTCGTAGATCCCGAACGTGTAGTTGGGCGAGGCGATCATGTCGAAGTTGAGGTAGAGGGTGATCTTGGCCCGCTCCTCCTCCGTCAGCGTGGTGACGTAGTGCTCGGAGCCGAGCAGCCCGAACTCCTCGGCGCCCCAGAAGGCGAAGCGCACCTGGTTCTTCGGCTTGGTCTTGGCGAACTGCAGCGCCACCTCAAGGATGCCGGCGCTGCCCGAGCCGTTGTCGTTGATGCCGGGCCCCTCCTGGACGCTGTCCAGGTGCGCGCCCATCATGACGACGTTGTCCGGGTCGCCCTTCCTGCTCTGGGCGATCACGTTGTAGGTGGTCCTGGTCTCGACGATCGGGTCCCAGTTCATGGTGACCGTGGTGCCCGCGGCGGAGGCCAGCTCCTGCCCGACCGCGAAGCGGGTGAAGAACGACGGGATCGTCACCCCGGGGCCGCCGAGCACCGGGTTCAGGTCAACCTCGGTGCGGCCTGCCTGCCCCTCGTTGAACACGATGGCCGCGGACGCGCCCGCCGCCATGGCGTTGTCCACCTTGACGCGGAAGTTGCAGGTGCCGCGCTGCATGAGCGCGACGCTCCCGGCGACGAACCCGGCGAAGTCGCTCGCCTCGCAGCCCGAGGTGGAGGTGTTGGCCGCGGGTCCCGGCGGCAGCACGAGGTCCACGGGCTGGATCGTGCCGGTGGCCGTGCCGGCCGGGGAGTCGCCCATGGCCACGTAGTCGCTGAAGAACCCGTACGTGTACGTCTTGGCGACCGGGCTGTTCTGCTTGAGCACGGGCGGGGTGATGTAGCCGTCGAAGGTGAACTCGAACGGCTGGATGGTCACGTCGTAGCCGGCGGAGCGCAGCTTGCGCGCCACGTAGTCGCGGGAGGCGTCGAAGCCGGGAGTGCCGGAAACGCGGGTGCCGCCGTTCGCCTTGGCGATGGCCTGGAGCGCTTGCAGGTGCTTCTTGACGTTCTTGCCGGAGACGTCCTTGACGAGCTTGCGGACGGCGTTGTCGCCGGGATGGTGGCCGGGGTGGGCACTGGCCGTGCCGGTGAAGGCCAGCGGGGCGAGAGCCACGGCGGCGGCGGTGATGGCGCCGAGCACGCCCTTACGTAAAAGGGAACGCATAGTGCTCCTCGAACATGGAGGATGAACCGGGTCAAATGCGCACGTGCCCCGAAACGTATTCACCAGCCGGGTGATAGGGAAGATTGACCCACGTATCCGTTGCATACCGAACTTGGAACGTCGCACCCTAGGCGAGGAACCGCATGTCCATTTCGCTCCCGTCCACCGGCACGCTCACGATCGGCGGCAAGACCGTGCACCGCCTCGGCTTCGGGGCCATGAGCATCACGGGGCCCGGCGTCTGGGGGCCGCCCAGCGACCACGACGGAGCCCTCCGGCTCCTGCGCAGGGTCGTCGAGCTGGGCGTGAACCTCATCGACACCGCGGACTCCTACGGTCCCTACGTCAGCGAGGAGCTCATCCGCGAGGCCCTGCACCCGTACCCGGAGGGGTTGCTGATCGCGACGAAGGTCGGGTTCGTCCGCACGGGGCCGAGCCAGTGGCACGCCGTGGGCCGGCCCGAGTACCTGCGGCAGGAGGTCGAGATGAGCCTGCGCCGGCTCGGGCTGGACCGGATCGACCTGCTCCAGCTGCACCGCATCGACCCCCAGGTGCCGCTGGAGGACCAGCTGGGCGAGCTGAAGGCGCTCCGGGACGAGGGCAAGATCGCCGCCGTGGGCCTGTCGGAGGTGAGCGTCGACGAGCTGGAACGCGCGCGCCGCGTCGTGGAGATCGCCGGCGTCCAGAACCGGTACAACCTCAGCAACCGCTCCTCCGAGGGCGTGCTGGAGCACTGCGCGGAGCAGGGGATCGCGTTCATCCCCTACAGCCCCATCGCCAAGGGCTCGCTGGCCGCGCCCGGCAGCCCCGTCGAGCACGTCGCCAAGGCCGTCGGGGCCACGCCCGCGCAGGTCAGCCTGGCCTGGCTGCTGGCGCACTCCCCGGTGATGGCCCCGATCCCCGGCACCTCGTCGATCGCCCACCTGGAGGAGAACCTGGGCGCCTCCACCGTGTCGCTGACGGCTGAGCAGCTGGCCGAGCTGGGGTGACCGCGTAGCGCCAGGACCCGCCCGACGCGTCGGGGCCCGCCGGGCGTGCCAGAGCCCGTCCGACCCGTCAGGGCTCGTCCGGTGCGGCGGGCTTGCTTCCCCGGCCGCGGCGGCTGGGGAAGCGCATGGTGAGCAGCCGCGCGCGCGGCGCCACCCGCTCGGCCAGGCCGAACAGCGCCTGGGTCCGGGTGCGGTCGGCGTCGAGGTGCGTGAAGAGGTTGACCCCGAGGTAGAAGGTGATCGCCGCGTAGGCGAGGTCGCGTGGCGGCAGCAGCCTGGCCAGCGGCGATCCGCCGATGACCCGATCGAGGGCCTCCTCGACGAAGTCGATCCACGGCTCGGCCCGCGCGGTGATCTCCTTGCGCAGCTCCGGCCGGGCGATGCTGGCGCCGACCACTTCGGCGAAGAACGTGATGTGCCCGCCTTCGAGATCGGCGTGGTAGATCTCGTTCGCGGTCTTGACGAGCTCCTCCAAGGTCCGGCAGCCGTCCACCGCCTGCCGGTAGGTCGCCATGCGCTGCTCCGACGACCGGTCCAGCGCGGCGAGCAGCAGCGGGTCGACGCCGCCGAAGTGGTAGAAGACCAGCGCCGAGTTGACCCCCGCGGCCGTGGCGATGGCGCGCGCGCTGGTGCCGGCGTAGCCGTGACTGCGCACCGTCTCGGCAGCGGCCTCGATCAGGCGGTCCCGGGTCTCCGCCCCCGGCTGCTGCTTCGCGGCCATACCCACCCCTCTTGACACGTTCCGAGATCTGCATCATACAGTTTAATCACTTGGTTAAACCGTTCGATGAAGGAGTGGTCGTGGAGCCCGAACGGAAGCCGCAGCAGAGGGCGAGACGGATCCTGGCCGGGGTCCTGGCCGCCCTGTTCGCGGCGATGCTGCTCTACCAGGTCCTGCACGCGGGCCACCTGGAGCAGACGGCGTTGTTCTACGTCGGGATACCGGCCGTGATCGCCGTCACCGTCGCCCTGACCGCGCGGCCCCGCAGCACCGTCGGCATGGTCATGGCCTCCGTGACCGTCGCGCTGGCCCTCGCCGGGCCGCTGCTCGGTGAGGGGATCGTCTGCCTGCTGATGGCCGCGCCGCTGTTCTACCTGGTCGGCGCGATCGTCGCGGTGGTCATCGACGCGGCACGGCGCCGCCTGGGCAACGGGCGGATGAGCCTGCTCCTCGTGCCGCTCGTCATGGCCGCCGCGCTGGAGGGCACCGCGGCCTCGCTGCCGCGGGCCGGCGAGGCCGGCGTCACCGTGGCCGTGGCCGGCGCGGACGTCGAACGGGCGCTGGCCGGGCAACCGCGGTTCGGCCCCGTCGAGTCGCCCTTCCTGCGCCTCGGCTTCCCCCGCCCGCTCGTGTCCGAGGGCACCGGCCTGGCCGTCGGCGACACCCGTACGATCACCTTCACCCCCCGCCGCTCGCTCGGCATCGGCGCCGCGCTGGAGCCCAGGTCCATGACCCTGCGGGTGAGCGAGCGCGCACCGGGGCACGCCGTGTTCGCCGTGGTCGAGGACACCACCGTCGCCCGCTGGATGGACCTGCGCCAGGCCACGTTCGACTGGAGCGCGGAGCGCCTGACGGTCACCATCTCCTACCGCCGCACCTTCGACCCCGGCTGGTACTTCGGCCCGCTCCAGCAGTACGCGGTCTCCGAGGCGGCCGGTTACCTGGCCAGGACCTTCACCTCATGAACGACCCGGCGCTGATCAGGAGCGTCGCGCTCTTCGCGCCGATGGCCGCCGTCTGGATCGCGCTCGCGCGACGGCGGCCCGGGCAGCGGGACATCGCCGCGATGATCGTCGCCACCGCGTGGAACCTGCTGGTCCTCGGGGCGCTGAACGTCGTCGCCGTGCGGATGGGCTGGTGGACGTTCGGCGCTCGGGGCGCCCTCGTGGCCGGCGTCCCCGCCGACCTCCTGCTCGGCTGGGCGCTGCTCTGGGGCGCGCTGCCCGCCTGCACCGCGCGGGCCCAGCCGCTCCCGCTGGTCGCCGCCGTACTCGCCTGGCTGGACCTGGCGATGATGCCGCTGGCCGAGCCGGTGGTGGTGCTGGGGGAGCAGTGGCTGTACGGCGAGGCCGCCGCGATCGGGCTCGGCCTGCTCCCCGGGCTGCTCCTCGCCCGGTGGACCGCCGCCGACCGACGGCTGCCGTGGCGGGTGTCGATGCAGGTGGTCCTCGCGGGCGGGCTCATGCTCGGCGTCCCGATCGCGCTCACCGGGGCGTGGCGGCAGCCCGCCTGGGCGCTCGGGCTGCTGGTGCAGGTGCTCGCCGTGCCGCTGGTGACCGGGCTGGCCGCCGTCCGCGAGTTCACCATCTCAGGAGGGGGCACACCGGTGCCCTACGACCCGCCGAAACGCCTCGTCACCAGCGGCCCGTACGCCTACCTGCGCAATCCCATGCAGTCCTCCATGGCCGGCGCCTACCTGGTGCTGGCGGTCGCCGACCTCCGGTTCGCCGCCGCCGCGCTCGTCTGCTTCGCCTACGGCGCCGGGCTGGCCTCCTGGCACGAGGGCGCGCAACTGCTCGCCCGGTACGGCGACGGCTGGACGACCTACCGCACGCACGTACGTGCCTGGCTGCCCCGCCTCCGCCCCTACGCCGGCCTGCCGCACGCCGACGTCCACGTGGCCGCGACCTGCGAGCGGTGTGCGTACGTGGGCGGGTGGATCGGCCGCCGCCGCCCGGCGTCGCTGCGGATCCGGCCCGCCGAAAGCCATCCCGCCGGCCTGCGCCGGATGACCTACGAGCGGGCCGACGGGCTGCGGGCACAGGGGGTGGCGGCCTTCGCCCACGTGGCCCAGCACCTGCACCTGGGATGGGCGATCCTCGGCTGGTTCCTCCTGCTGCCGGGAGTGGGGTGGTTCGCCCAGCTGTGCGCCGACGCCTTCGGCGCCGGCCCGGCCAGCCCGGCCAGCCCGGGCAGTCCGGGCGTCGCCGGCGAGCCGGCAGCCGGCTCATGGCCGGCGGGGAATGACCTGCTGACGGGTCAGGGCCGGCCTCCGCGGGAGGGCCGGCCCTGACGGTCCTCAGATCAGCCGAGGCCGCTCTTCATGGCCGTGAGCAGCTCGGCGTTCGTGGTGTCGCCGCTGAGCTCCCAGAAGAACGCGCCGCCGAGGCCCTGGTTCTTCGAGTAGCTCATCTTGCCGCCGATCGTGGCCGGCGTGTCGTAGCTCCACCACTGGTTGCCGCAGTAGGCGTACGCGGTGCCCGCGACCGTCCCCGTGGCCGGGCAGCGCGTCTTGAGCACCTTGTAGTCCTCGATGCCCGCCTCGTACGTGCCCGGCGCCGCCCCGGTGGCCGTGCCGCCCGGCGCGGCCTGCGTGACGCCGGTCCAGCCGCGGCCGTAGAAGCCGATGCCGAGCAGCAGCTTGCTCGACGGCACGCCCTTGCTCTTGAGCTTCTGGATCGCGTTGTCGGAGTAGAAGCCCGCGATCGGGATGCCGCTGTAGTCGGTGAGCGGCGAGTGCGGGGCCGTCGGGCCCTGCGCCGCCCAGGCGCCGAAGAAGTCGTAGGTCATGACGTTGTACCAGTCGACGTACTGCGCGGCGCCGCCGTAGTCGGCCGCGTCGATCTTGCCGCCGTTGTTGCCGTCGGCGGTGATGGCCGCGGTGACCAGGTTGCCGGAGCCGAAGCGCGTGCGCAGGGCGGACATGACGTTCTTGAACGCGGCCGGGCCGCTGGTGTCGCAGGTCAGGCCGCAGGCGTTCGGGTATTCCCAGTCGATGTCGATGCCGTCGAAGACGTCCGCCCAGCGCGGGTCCTCGACCAGGTTGTAGCAGGAGTTGGCGAAGGCCGTGGGGTTCTGCGCGGCCTGGCCGAAGCCGCCGGACCAGGTCCAGCCGCCGAAGGAGAAGAGCACCTTCAGGTTCGGGTACTTCTTCTTGAGCTTGCGCAGCTGGTTGAAGCTGCCGCGCAGCGCGCCGGCGTCCCAGGTGTCGGCGACGCCGTCCACGCTCTCGCCCGCCTGGTAGAAGCGGTCATAGTCGGCGTAGCTGTCGCCGATCGTGCACTGGCCGTTCTGCACGTTGCCGAAGGCGTAGTTGATGTGCGTCAGCTTGGCCGCGGAGCCGCTGGTGTCGATGTTCTTGACGTGGTATCCGCGCTGGTAGACGCCCCACTGGACGAAGTAGCCGAGGACCTTGTTGCCCCCGCCTCCGCCGCCGCCCGTGGTGGTGGCCGTGACGGCGTTGCTGGCGGCTGAGCGGTTGCCGGCGGCGTCGCGGGCGCGGACGGTGTAGGTGTAGGCGGTGCTGGCGGTCAGGCCGGTGTCGGTGTGGGTGGTGCCGGTGACGGTGGTGATGAGGGTGGTGCCGCGGTAGATCTCGTAGCCGGTGACGGCGACGTTGTCGGTGGCGGCGTCCCAGGCCAGGGTGACGCTGGTGTTGGTGACGCCGGTCGAGCGCAGGTTGCCGGGCACCGACGGCGCGGTGGTGTCGGTGCCGCCGCCGCTCGCGACCTTCCACAGGGCGGGGACGTTCGGCGGCTCCCAGCCGGGCTGCGAGGTGTGGCCCTGGAGGCATTCGTACTCGACGCCGTTGTACGTGACGCGAGCTCCCGTCGCGTACGTCGTCCACGCGGCCCAGGCGTCGGCGGCCGCGACCGACTGGGCAGCTGACCGGGTGGCTGACTGGGTGGCGCCGTACGCGCCGGCCGGGGCGGCGACCGCGGCGGTGAGGGGCAGCAGTAACGCCGCCAGCCCGGCGAGGGACTTGCTCAGGATGGTGTGTCTCATGATGCTCCGACATCCGATTGGGGGGTGTATGGGGGGTGGGATGCCTAGGAAACTATTAGTAAAGTTTCCTTTTAATTATGAGACGACGGTAGCCTCTGCCTGCGGAGGCGTCAATACATTCCGGTCAGGTCGTGAAATCGCGGAGTAAACCCGAGTAGCGCTTGGGCCTCGGACGGGCGTACTCGCCGCGCTTGCCCGTCCGCAGGCCGAGCGCGACCAGCGACTCGGCGAGCCTGGTCGCCACAGAGACCCCGTCGATCACCGGTACGCCCGTCGCGCGCGACACCTCGGCGCAGAACGACGCCATGCCCGCGCACCCCAGCACCACCGAGTCGCTCCCGTCGCGCTCGACGGCCGAGACGCACAGCTCGGTCACGGTCGCGCGGGCGGCGGGATCCTCCAGGCCGAGCACCGGGATCTCGCACGCGTGCACGCCCCGGCAGGCGGCGGCGAAGCCGTACCTGTGGGCGAGGTCCCAGGCTCTGCCTGCGGTCCTCGACAGCGTGGTGACCACGCTGAAGCCGCGCCCGACCAGCGTGGCCGCGTGCATCGCGGCCTCCGCGACGCCGATCACAGGCCCGCTCGCGAGCTCCCTGGCCGCGTCCAGGCCGGGATCGCCGAAGCAGGCGATGACGTACGCGTCCACCCCGTCGCGCTCGCCGGCCGCGATCTCGGCCAGCACGCCGGGGACGGCCAGTGCCTCGTCGTAGTGGCTCTCGATCGACTCCGGGCCCATGCGTGGGCTGACGGCGATGATCTCGGTCGAGGAAGACGCCACCGCCCTGGCGCAACGACCGATGGACTCGGTCATGGCCAGGGCGGTGTTCGGGTTGATCACTTTGATGCGGGTCATGCGGCGGTGATCCTGGGGGTGCGGCGTTCCAGGGCGACCAGCGCCACGAAGCCGAGCCCGCAGCCGATGAACCAGCTGTAGTCGGCGATCCACGTCAGGTCGGCCGTCGTCACGCCGAGGTCGAGCAGCATCTTCGGCACGAGCACGGAGGCGATGGCGGGCCCGCCCGCCGCGACGGTGGCCCAGATGGCGTTGGGGTTGTACCCCTTGCTGAACCAGTACCGTCCGGCCCGGTCGAGGGTGAACAGGTCGTCCACCGCCACCCGCTGCCGCGCGCAGATGTAGTAACCGGCGATCAGGATCCCGAACAGCGGGCCGATCAGCGCTCCGAGCAGGCCCAGCGTGTAGTGGATCGCGTCCGGGTTGCTGTACCAGTTCCATGGTGTGAGCAGCACCGAGCCGACCGCCGCGATCATCCCGCCGGTACGCCAGCTGATGCGCTGCGGGCTGACGTTGGAGAAGTCGAACGCCGGTGAGATGAAGTTGGCCACGATGTTGATGCCCACCGTCGCGATCACGAAGGTGAGGCCGCCGAGCAGGATGGCGAAGGGCGTGTCGATGCGCTGCACCGTGTGGATCGGGTCCGTGATGAGCTCCCCGAACACGGGCACGGTGGCAGACGCCGTGATGACGGTCAGCAGGGAGAAGAACAGGAAGTTGATCGGCAGGCCGAGCAGGTTGCCGCGCTTCACGGCGTTGAATGAGTGGCTATACCGTGAAAAATCGCCGAAATTCAGCATCGGTCCGGAAAAGTACGACACGACCAGGGCGGTCGCGCTGAGCATGACCGGGATCGACTCCCCGAACCCGAGGCTGTCGCCCTGCGACAGGTCCAGGCTGATGTTCTCCCAGCCCGCCTGGCTCACCAGGTAGACGGCGAGCACGACCATGACCACGTACACGGCCGGCCCGGCCCAGTCGACGAACCGCCTGATCGCGTCCATGCCCCGCCAGAACACCGCCGCCTGGGCGACCCAGAGGATCGCGTAGCAGATGTAGCCGAGGACGGACAGGCCGAGGAAGCTCGGCTCGTTCAGCGCGGCGGTGGCCGGCCAGAACTTCAGGAAGATGATGATGAGCGACTGCGAGGCCAGGTAGGTCTGCACGCCGTACCAGGCGATCGCGATGGCGCCGCGCACGATGGCGGGGATGTTCGCGCCGAGCACGCCGAAGACGGCGCGGTTGATCACCGGGTACGGCACGCCCGTGACCTGGCTGGGCTTGGCGACCAGGTTGCAGAAGACGTTGACGATGACGATCCCCGCCAGCAGCGCGAACAGCACCTGCCAGCTCGCCAGCCCGAGGGCGAACAGGCTGCCCGCCGTGACGTAGCCGCCGACGCTGTGCACGTCGGACATCCAGAAGGCGAAGATGTTGTACGACGACCAGGTCTGCTCGCGCAGCGGCGCCAGATCCTCGTTGGTCAGCCGTGGGTCGTAGGCCGGTGGCGGGGTCTGGTCGATCGATCCGGTGACAGACCCTGTGACGGACCCGGTGGCAGGCGCGGTGACAGGCGCGGTGGCAGGCGCGGTGGCAGGCGCGGTGGCAGGCGCGGTGGCAGGCGCGGTGACAGGCGCGGTGACAGGCGCGGTGGGTTCGGTCATTGCGGCATCCTTGGGGGGTGAGAGCCGTCTGGTGTTAAGTAACCGCTTAACACTCGTTGTTAACCTATTACTTGACGGCCGGGCGCCAATTGCGCGCGTGTTAATCCCCTGTGACAACTGGTGTGGAGGCCATGGAGAGCCCTACGGACCTGGAAGCGGTCAGCAACGAGCGCCTCGGCCGGCGGCTTCGCGCACTGCGCACCGAGTCGGGCAAGTCGCTGCGGGCCGTGGCGCGGGAGCTGGGCATCTCCGCCAGCGCGGTGTCGCAGATCGAGCGCGGGACGATGCGGCCCTCGGTGAGCCGGCTCATCGCCTACGTCTCGGCCATCGGAGCGCCGCTGGCGGCCGTGTTCGACATGCCGGAGGACAAGGAGCCGCGCGGCGACGCCGCGTCGGCGGCCCCCGGCGAGGATTTCGCGATCAGGCGGGCATGGGAGGTCGCGCCGATCCGGCTCGGCGGCGGCGTGACGTTCCGCAGGCTGTCGCCCGCGCCGACGCGGGACGTGGAGTTCTTCGAGTCCGTCTATCCGCCCGGCGCGGTCTCGACCGCGCACGGGCGCTTCCTCAAGCACGAGGGGTACGAGGTCGGCGCCGTCACGGAGGGCGAGCTGACCATCGAGTTCGAGTCGGAGGTCGTCACGCTCTCCAAGGGCGACTCGATCACGTTCCCGTGCAGCCGCCCGCACATCATCGGCAACCGCTCAGGCAGCGTCACCGCCGTCGCGACCTGGCTGATCGTCCACCGCTGACTCGGCCGCCTGGATCGGTGGCGTCCCGTGCGAGTGGAAGGACGGGATCGTCTTCAGCCCCCACGCCTGGCCCTTGGCGCGCTCGGCCTCCGTCCACGTGATGGTGCGCCAGTCGGGGGCCAGGATGAGCCTGGTGAGCGGGTTGCACAGCTCGATGCGGTTGCCGCCGGGTTCGTAGACGTACAGGAAGAAGGTCTGCTGGATGGCGTGCTTGTGCGGGCCCGTCTCGATGAAGACGCCGTTCTCCAGGCAGATGTCGGCGGCCCTGAGGATGTCCTCGCGGGTGTTGGTGGCGAACGCGATGTGGTGCAGCCGCCCCGACGCGCCCGACCAGTCGTCGGTGTAGACGAGGTCGTAGGACTTGTTCGCGAAGTGCAGCCACTGGGCGGAGATCCGGCCGCTGTCCAGCATGATCTGCTCGGTGACGCGGGCCCCGAGCACGTCGCGCACGAAGGCGCCGTTGGCGGCGGCCTCGGCGGCCAGGAAGTTGATGTGGTCGAGGCGACGCACGCCGACCCCGTGGCCGGGGAACGCCTGCGGCTGGTTCTTCAGCGCGGGACGCAGCTCCGGCGGCGCCTCGTACCACTGCGACTCCCAGTAGATGCGCAGCTCGTGGCCGTCGGGGTCGTGGAAGGCGTACGTCGGCCCGCGCCCCGGCTCCCCGTCGCGCCAGCCGAGGCCGAGCCCGGCGTCCTTGACGGCGAGCACCCTGCGCTCCAGCGCCTCCTGGCTGCTGGCCCGCAGCGAGGTCGCGCGGATGCCCGGGGTGCGGTGCGCCGTCAGCGTCAGGCTGTGGTGCTCGTAGTCGTCATAGGTGCGCAGGTAGACCGAGTCGCCGTCCGCGCCGCACCGCGTCAGGCCGAGGATCTCGGTGAAGAACCACAGGCTCCGCTCCGGCTCGGGCGTGAGCAGCTCCACGTGTCCGATGTGGGCGATGTCGTGCAGCAGGGCGGTCACGCGTCCCATCCTCCGTCGGCCCGGGGACGGGGGAAGACCATCCCGTCGAAGAGCTTGCGCGCGGTGCGCACGTTGGCGGCCCGTACCGCGGTGGGCGGGCTGGTGGACAGGTCCAGCTCCACCTCGACCTCCAGCAGGCCGGTCGGATGCTCGACGGCCATCCGGCTGCCGGTCCTGGGCAGGTGCGCGTACCGTCTCGCCACGCCGTTCTCCAGCAGCGCGGCGGTGACCACGCTGACGGCGCCCAGCACCCCGATCGCGGTGTGCGGACGGACCGGGATGAACGTCCGCGTGCACAGCACGCCGCCCTCCCTGGGCGGCGCGACCAGCGTGGTCTTCGGTACGGACTCCGCGGCGACGTCACCGAGCCCCATGAGCTTGCCCGCCTGCATGCGGAGCGACTGCACGCGCCTGAGCAGCCCGGCGTCGGCCGCGAGCGCCTCGTAGGACTCGTAGCCGGTGATGCCCAGATCCTCCGCCGCCGCGACGACGACCGGCATCCCGTTGTCGACGCAGGTCACCCGGATCCCGTCGATCACGTCCACCTCGTGGCCCGTGGGCAGCAGCCGGCCGGTGCTGGAGCCGGCGGTGTCCTCGAAGCCGAGCACCACGGCGGCCGCCGTGCCGGGGACGCCGGAGATGGCCGTGCCGCCCGCGTACTCGACCCGGCCGCCGGGGGTGCCGAAGCGGGCGGTGGCGACGCCGCCGGTGTTCACCAGGCGGATGCGGACGTCGGTGTGCCCGTCGGCGGGCCGGACGAGACCGCGCTCGACGCCGAAGGGGCCCACGCCGGCCAGCAGGTTCCCGCAGTTCTGGCGCGTGGAGACCGTCGCCCCGTCCACGTCCACCTGGAGGAAGAGGTAGTCCAGGTCGGTCGCGGCCGGCCGGCCGGCGGAGGCGGAGACCACGGCGACCTTGCTGGTCAGCAGGTGCGCGCCGCCGATGCCGTCGATCTGGCGCGGGTCGGGGCTGCCCATGATGCGCAGGAGCAGGTCGTCGCGCTCCTCGAGGTCGGCCGGCAGGTCGTCGGCCAGGAAATACGCCCCCTTGGACGTGCCGCCGCGCATCAGCATGCACCGCACGCCGTCATCGAACCGAGCCATGACCGCCCCCGAACCTTTCCGTCGTCTTCACTGTCACTCGAGCACGCCTGTCACCTGCGGATACAGCCGCATGTACGCCTCGCCCATGGTGTCGTGCGGCAGGCCCAGGTTCGGGCCCGCGTTGCGGCGCAGCTGGACGCCGCGGCGCTTGGCCAGGTCGGTGTAGTAGTCCCACATGTGCTGCTGGGCCGGCAGGCACTCCATCGCCTTGCGCTTCCTGTCGAAGACGGCGGTGATGTCGAGCAGCACGTCCGGCTTGAAGTCGCACTGCTCGGGCTGGTGCGGCTCGAAGAAGAACACCGGCGGCGCGCCGAGCGGCTCGCCCGGCGCGTCGTAGCCGGCGGCCTGCGCGAGCACGCGCGCCTGCAGCGCCATGCGGGCCGCCGCCGGGTGGTCGCCGTTGTACGGGTCCGCCAGCGGATGCGTCAGCACCACGTCGGGCGCGAGCTCCCGGTAGACGCCCACCAGGCGGTCCACCAGCTCCGTGGTCTCCACGAGGGGATAGTCGCCCGCGTCCAGGAACTCGATCTCGGCCCCCAGCGTCGTGGCGGCGTTCTCGGCCTCTTCGCGGCGGATCGCCTTGATCTCGTCGAGCGTGCGGCCCGCGCGCCACGCCTTGGCGGACTCGCCGCGCTCGCCGAAGCTGAGGCAGACCACCTTGGCCCGCTCGCCGCGGGCGGCGGCCAGGGCGATCGCGCCGCCTGCCCGCCAGACGAAGTCGCCGGCGTGGGCGCTAATCACCAAGAGGGTGCGCGGAGTGGTCTTTGCCGAGGTCACCCGCCGACGCTAAAAGCGAGACGACCAGATTGTCAACACTTTCATCAGCAATCTGCGGGAAGCGGCAAATCTCGGGCTAGTAGACCTTGATAAACGACAATATTGTCAACGATACGGGCGGACCGGAGAGAGCGCATGGACGAGCCCAAAGCGGTGCCGCGCGACCACGGCGAAGCCGGCCGGACCGGCGTTCAAGATCCCGGCCGAGCCTGCCGCCGTCGCCCGCCATCGGGCCCGTCGGACCGGCCGTCGGGCCGGGTGGATCGGCCATCGGGCCCGTCGGATTGGTCGGCGGGTCGGGTGGATCAGTCGGTGGTCGCCTCCAGGGCCTTGGCGACGCTGCGCAGGTGCTGCTGCATGGCCGTCTGCGCGGCCTCCGGGTCACGGGCCACGATGGCCGCCACGATCAGCTCGTGCTGCGGCAACGACACCGCCGCCCGCCCCGGCTGCCGGGCGAGCCGGAACTTGTGCCGCACCACCTGCGCCCCGAGCCGTTCGATGATCGACGCCGACGTGCGGTGGTCGGCGATCTCGCGGACCTTGGCGTGCAGGACCGCGTTCAGCTCCGAATACCGGTCCAGGTCGTTGCCCTCCACGGCGGCACGCATCGCGGCTACGGTCTCCCGCAGGTCCTCGGCCTGCCGGGGGGTGACCCGCTCGGCGGCCTTGGCGGCCGACAGGCCCTCCAGCACCATCCGCACCTCCGTGATCTCGATGGCCTCGGCCTTGGAGATCGCCCGGACGCGGGCCCCCTTGTTACGCAGGATCTCGACCAGGCCCTCGCCGGCCAGCTCCTTGAACGCCGTGCGCACGGCCGCCCGCGTCGTGCCGAACTGCTCGCACACGTCCGCTTCGACCAGCCGCTGGTTGGGCACGAAGTCCCCGCCGAGTATGACCGCCCTGATCCGGTCGGTCAGCGGCTCCTCCAGCCGGGACTCTGAGGTCACGGAATCCTCCCGCCCTTGTGTAGACGCACCTTGGTCAACAATATTATCGACAATTCTCCCCAAGGGCGCCGTCCAGTGAACGGGCTGCGGTCAGGGGCCCGGGCCCTGCTGCGGCAGGACTTCACCGGGGTCCTCATCGCGACGGTCGTGCTCGTGCTGGTGGTGGGGGCGCGGGACGCCACGTTCCTGGAGTTCGGGCAGCTCTCCCAGGTGCTCAACCAGGCGGCCGTGGTCGGTGTGCTGGCCTGCGCGATGGCCTATCTGCTGGCGATGCGGGAGCTGGACCTCTCTGTCGGGTCCGTACTCGGACTGTCAGCTCTGTGCGGGGCGCTGCTCATCTGCGCGGGCCTGCACCCGTGGCTCGCCGCGGTGTCGTGCGTGGCCGCGGGCGCGCTGCTCGGGCTGGTGAACGGCGTCCTCGTGGATCTGCTCAGATTACCCTCGATCGTCGCCACGCTCGCCACCCTGTCCACCTACCGCGGGCTCACGCACCGGCTGAGCGAGGGCAAGCAGGTCCTGGGGGCGGCGCTGACCGACCCGTTCTCCAGGTTCTTCGGCTGGAAGCTGCTGGGGCTCGGCATGAACTTCTGGGCCCTCGCCATCGTCGTGGCCGTGCTGGCCGTGACCCTGCGCAACACCCCGTTCGGCTACCGGATCCGGTCGATCGGCAGCAATCCGGAGGCGGCCAGGTTCAGCGGGATCCCGATCCGCGGGGTGCGGCTGCAGGTGTTCGTGCTCGCGGGGGTCATGGGCGGGATCGCGGGGGCGCTCACCCTCGGCTACTTCGGGGTCGCCGACCCCAACGCGGGCTCGGGGTACGAGCTGCAGGCGATAGCCGCCGCCGTGATCGGCGGCACCCCGCTGCACGGCGGCCGGGCCTGCGTGATGGGGGCGGCGCTGGGGGCCGTGCCGCTGGAGGTCGTCAGGACCGCCCTGGCCTACTTCCGCATCGACATCAACTGGAACGACTTCACCACGGGCGCCGTCATCCTGCTCGCCGTCGGATTCGCGAGCCTGCTCAGGAGGCGCTCGGACGCTCGTACCCCCACCTGATCGGAGCCATCATGAGCGCTCGCCCCCGGCGGACGGCCGCCGCTCTCGCTCTCGTCACGCTCACCGGTCTCGCCGTCGCCTGCAGCACCGGGGAAGGGGCGCCCGCGGCCGGACCCGCCGCGAGCGGGCGCGCGGCCAAGGACGTCCACGTGGCCTTCGTCGCCGCGGCGGCCAACCTGAACTTCTCGCAGGAGATGGTGGAGGGCGCCAAGTACGCCGGGCAGGAGCTGGGCGCCGACGTCCAGGTCGTCGCGCCGCCGGGGCCCGACGGGCAGGCCGAGGTCGGGCTGTTCCAGCAGGTGATCGCCACCGCCAAGGACGGGGTCGGCGTCATGACGCTCAACCCCGGCGAACACGCCCCGGCCCTGCGCGCCTCCCCCGTCACCCCCGGCCCGCGGCGCCGGGGATGCCGCTGAGGGCGCCGCTGGGAACCCTCCCGGCGGTGGCTCGGAGGACGTCGCGGGCGGAAGCGCGGGTGTGCTGCGGCTGGTCTCGGTGAGCGTGCCGGGGCGGCTGCGGGAGGTCAGCCTGGAGTCAGCCTGGAGGCCGCGCCCGGCGAGATCCTCGGGATCGCCGGGCTCGTCGGCTCCGGCCACACCGACGTCCTGCGCGTGATCGCCGGCGCGCTCGCCCCCCATTCGGGCCGGGTCGAGCTGCCCGGCGGGCGGCGGCCGCGCCGGCCGGGGATGCGCGCCGCCGTCCAGGCCGGGGTGGGCCTCATCTCCGGCGACCGCCGGGGCGTCGGGGTCACCGCCGACAAGCCGGTCTGGGAGAACATCGTCCAGGTCAACGCCGTCAGCCTGGGCCGGCTCGGCCGGTGGCTGACGCGGCGGGCGCTGCGGGAGTCGGCCCAGGCGCTCGCCGGCCGGGTCGGCGCACGAGCGCGATCCATGGATCAGGCGGTGGACCAGCTCTCCGGCGGCAACCAGCAGAAGGTCGTGTTCGCCAAGTGGCTGGCTGCCCGCCCGTCCGTGCTGCTCATGGACGATCCGACCAGGGGCATCGACGTCGGCGCCAAGGCCGAGATCTACGCGCTGATGGGCGAGCTCGCCGCGGCGGGCACAGTACAGCTGCTGGCCTCCAGCGACCCCCGGGAGCTGGCCGGGATCTGCCACCGCGTCATGGTGATCAGGAAGGGCCAGGTCACCGCCGTGCTGGCGGGCGCGGAGCTGACCGCGCACGCCGTGCTGGAAGCCGTGAACGGCGATCGCGGCGCTCCCGCGCTTTGATCGTTTAGACCCGATCTGTCAGTGGGGTCGGGTAAGTTCCCGGATCATTGATCAGCCGTTCGCGAAGGCGCGGGCACTCCCGCCTGCGCTCGTGAGCTGCGGGGCGGAGGTTCTGAGGTCGTGGACGCGGACGAAACCGCGTGGGAGCGGCGTAGCGTCGTGCGGGTGGTGCCGCCGGTCGAGCCACGCAAGCTGGCGAAGGTGCCCTTCGTCGAGCTGGCGGACGGCCGGCTGCAGGGCGTCGTGTCGAGCGGATCCGACATCGAACGGGTCTACGTCTCGTCGATCGCCGCCGGCACCCATGCTCTGAGCTGCAGCACCAACAACAACCGGCCGTGCGGCGCGCTGCACGGCTACGCGTGCAAGCACCTGCGGCTGCTCGCCGACGAGGCGGTCGTGCAGTACGGGCTCGACCGGGTGGCCCGCTACCTGCGGGTCGAGGTGCCCGACGGCGGATCCCTGATGAGCTGCCTGAAGGGGCAGCCCGAGCGCACTCCGGCGGCCGTGGTGTTCAGCCGGTTCCTGCGCCACCTGGCCTATCTCGAGGTGCCCGACAGCACCGAGCCCCTGGCCGAGCTCCACTGGTTCCCCGCGACGAGGGTGGTGCGCTGATGCTCGACGTACAGCTCGGTGAGGTGCTCGGCGGCGTCCCCGAGGGGGTGGACGAGGCGCTCGACCTGGTGTCGGGGTTCGACGGCGCGCTGACGCACGGGTTCGCCCGGCTCGGTGAGGAGCCGGCCGCGGCGCTGGCCGCGCTCGCGGGAGCCGTGGCGGCCGGGCCGATCGGCGAGCGCGCGGCCGAGGCCGTGGAGAAGGTGAGCGCCGGGTCGATCAGCGACGAGCACCTGGCGGCGCTGGCGGGGGCCCGCGCAGCCCTGCTGGGCGCGGTGCACGACGCCCTGCTCGGCCGCCTCGACGCGGCACTGGGCCGCACGCGGGCGGCGTGGGAGCCGGCCGCGGCCGGCCCCGAGGCGGCCGCCAACCTGCTCGCCGGATGCCGCGGCTGGCTGCGCGAGCTGGCCATCTCCGGCTGGCGCGGCGTTGACGACGACCTCGTCACCTCCTCCGACCAGACGATCGAGGCGCTGCTCGCCGCGCCCGCGCTGCGCGGTCTCGCCGTGCTGCTCGACGGCCTGGCGGCGGAGCTGCGGGCCTCGTCCCCGGTCGGCACGATGGAGCGGCTGCCCGCGCGCAGGTGGGCCGACCTGTGGACGCGCGCCCTGCTGCTGTCCCAGAAGGGCGCCTGGAACGGCGGCGCCGAGCAGGTGTCGGGCCGGCTGCTGATCCTCGGGGCGGACGTGCACGAGCACGCCACCGTGGTGCGCGTACAGGTGCACGGCATCCTGGAGCCCGCGGGCGGCGCGCCCGCCCGGCTGGTGCGCACCAGCGTGGCCGCGGCGAAGGTCGACACGATCGCGGGCCCGGCCGTGTGGCGGCTGCTGGGCGGCCACCCCGTCCTGCTGGGCGCGCTGGCCGAGCACCGCAGCGTGGAGGTCACCGACATGCCGCTGCTGGCCGGCGGCGACCTCGTGTGGCACGACGACCGGGCGCGCGCGGGGGAGGAGGCCGACCCGTTCGCGACCGCGCGGGTGGGGCTCGCCGCCGCCGTCGCGCCGCCGGTGGCCCCGCTCGACCGCCATCCCGTACGCATCGCGGAGCCCGTGCTCGTCGAGGGCTACAAGATCGACGGCGAGACGCTCGACCTGGGCGGCAGCTCGCTCGCCCTCGACCTCGACCGGCTGCCGGCCTGCGGGCCGCTCACGCCCGAGCTGGTCGCGGCCTCCACGGCGTGCGTCGGGCTCATGCGCTGGGACGGCGGCCGGTGGCTGCTGCAGCCGCTGGCGGTGCAGGCCATGGTGAAGAAGAAGCCCGTCGCCGCGCACAACGGCGACTGGGCGCTCGGTCCCACCGACCCCAAGGTGGTCAAGGCCGAGGCCAAGGCCGGTGACGTCGTCGCCGTGCTGCGCGAGCGGGCAGGGCGGTTGCTGCGGAAATGAGCGAATCCGAAACCCCTCCCGCCGCCACCGGCCCCGACGCCGACCAGAACCGGCGCGAGGTCCTCTACTGGCGCCTGCTGTCGCGGCTGTTCAGCCCCGACGAGCAGCCCGCGCTGGAGACCGCCAGCGTGGCCATCGTCGACGACCTCGGCCTCCCACCCGCGCTGCTCGACCCCGGCGTGTCGGTCGACAACCTGGTGCAGCGCTTCCCCGATCTGGACGCCGAGCTGCGCGGCCTGATGACGGAGCAGGAGCACGAGGCGGGCGACGAGGTGCGCCGCGCGGCGCTCGTCTCCAAGCTGCTGCTCAACGTGTTCTCGACCGGCACGGGAAACGTCACCGCCGGGCAGCTCGAAAGCTGGAAGCAGGACGCCGCCTGGTTCGAGCGCGGCATGGGCTGCGAGCCCGGCGAGCTGCGCCGCCGTCCGGGCGACGAGGAGGTGGCCGCGGTGCTCGCGGGCATCGAAGGCGACCTGGTCAAGCGGATGCACCTGCGTGAGGTGCTCGCCGACCCCAACCTGGCCAGGCAGCTCACGCCCAGCATGTCGCTCATCGAGCAGCTCCTGCGCGACAAGTCCAACCTGTCGGGGGTCGCGCTGGCCAACGCCAAGGCGCTGATCCGCAGGTTCGTGGACGAGGTCGCCGAGGTGCTGCGCACCCAGGTCGAGAAGACCAGCGTGGGCGTCATCGACCGGTCGGTGCCGCCGAAGCGGGTCTTCCGCAACCTCGACATCGAGCGCACGATCTGGAAGAACCTCACCAACTGGAGCCCTGAGGACCAGCGGCTCTACGTGGACCGGCTCTTCTACAAGCAGACCGCCCGCCGCACCACCCCCGCGCGCCTGATCGTGGTCGTCGACCAGTCGGGCTCGATGGTGGACGCGATGGTCAACTGCACCATCCTGGCCTCGATCTTCGCCGGGCTGCCCAAGGTCGACGTGCACCTGATCGCCTACGACACCCGGGCGCTCGACCTGACGCCGTGGGTGCACGACCCGTTCGAGGTGCTGCTGCGCACCACGCTCGGCGGCGGCACCGACGGCACGGCCGCGATGGCGCTGGCCAGGCCCAAGATCGCAGATCCGCGCAACACCGTGATGGTGTGGATCTCCGACTTCTACGACAACCGATCGCTGATCAACGACTTCGAGGCGGTGCACCGTTCCGGGGTGAAGTACATCCCGGTCGGCTCGGTCAACAGCTCCGGGCAGGCGAGCGTCGATCCGTGGTACCGCCAGAAACTCAAGGACCTGGGCACCCCGGTGATCTCAGGCCACATCCGCAAGCTCGTGTTCGAGCTCAAGAACTTCCTCACCTAGGAGACCCGCGAAATGAGTGACGATATGCTGCGCGCCCCCGCAGAGGTGAAGTACGCAGAGGAGCTCGACTGGCTGGAGTCGATCGACGACAGCCCCAAGCCGTTCTCGTGGCGGCTCAGCCCGCGCATGATCAGGCTGTTCATCCTCGGCTCCGAGCGTTCCGACGGCCTCGACCGCGAGATCGCGCAGAAGTGGTTCGGCGACCGCAGCTTCGTCGAGCGCAGCATCGTGACCCTGGCCTCCGACCGGGGCCTGCTGCTGATCGGCGACCCGGGCACCGGCAAGAGCTGGCTGGCCGAGCTGCTGTCCGCGGCCATCTGCCGCAACTCCACCCTCGTGGTCCAGGGCACGGCCGGCACGACCGAAGACCACATCAAATACTCGTGGAACGTCTCCATGGTCATCGCCAAGGGCCAGTCCCGCGAGTCGATGATCCCCTCGCCGATCATGACGGCGATGGAGGGCGGCGTGATCGGCCGCTTCGAGGAGCTGACCCGCTCGACCAGCGACGTCCAGGACGCGCTCATCTCGATCCTGTCCGAGAAGTACGTCTCCATCCCCGAGCTCGACGACGACAACATCGTCTTCGCCCAGCCGGGCTTCTCCATCATCGCCACCGCCAACAGCCGCGACCGGGGCGTCAACGACCTGTCGTCGGCGCTGAAGCGCCGCTTCAACTTCGTCCGCATCCCCGTCGTGACGAACAAGAAGAGCGAGGCGGAGATCGTCCGCTTCCGTACCGAAGAGCTGCTGCGCCGGCACCAGATCGAGCTCGACCTGCCGCCCACGCTGCTCGACATCCTGCTGCAGAGCTTCGCCGACCTGCGCTCCGCCGCCGCCTCGGCCACCAGCGACGACGAGAAGCTGGAGTCGGCGCTGTCCACGGCCGAGCAGATCGGCGTGCTGGAGGACGCCATCCTGCACAGCAACTTCTTCGGCGACCGCACGCTGCGCGCGCAGACGCTGGCCGGCTCGCTGGTCGGCTCGCTGGCCCGGCGCAACCCCGAGGACCTGGCGATCCTGAACAAGTACTGGCACGGCGTCGTCGAGCCCCGCAGCAAGAAGGACGGCGGGGAGTGGCCGGAGTTCCTCGAGGGCGGCCGCGAGGCCATCGCCACGCTCTCATGACGAGCCACACACCCGAGACCGCCTCCGGCCTGACCCCAGCGGGGCAGGCCGTGGCCGGGGAGCCCGGCGCGGGGCAGGCCGTGACGGGGCAGGCCCTCGCGGGGCAGGCCGTCGCGGGGCGGCCGAGCCCGTTCGGCTCGCTGCGCGAGCAGCTCCTCGACGCCGCCACCACGTTCGCCGGCGCGCCCTCCGAGCTGTCCGGCATCCTGTCGGGCCTGGTGGACGACGTCGACCGGGCGCTGCGCGAGGAGCTGGAGATCTTCCCGGTCTGCCACCATTCGCCGGCCTCCGCGCTGGCCATGGTGCGCCGCCTGCGCGAGAAGCAGCCGAAGGTCATCTACCTGGAGCTGTGCGAGGACCTGCAGCCGCTGCTGACCGAGCTGCGCAACTGCCGGCTGCCGGTCGCGGTGCAGGCGTTCGCGACCGACATCGAGGGCTTCCCGAAGACGTGGGCGCCGCTCAGCGTGGTGGCGCCCATCACGGAGGCGTCGGCCGAATACCAGGCCATCTCGTACGCGCTCGAAACCCCGGGCGTCGAGCTGGTCCTGGTCGACCGCTCCTCCGACCACGTCTTCCAGTGGAAGTCAGAGGAGGAGCCGCCCGCCGGGGAGGAGCCGAAGGACGACGCCCAGGAGCCCAAGGAGGAGGCGGGCCTGCACGGCGACGCCGTGGGCGTCGAGATCGGCGACCTGCGGCCGCGCTTCGCCGAGCTGGAGGAGCACCTGCTGCACCACGGCAAGGTGCGCCACTGGTCGGAGTGGTGGGACCAGTACGTCGAGCAGCCGCTCTCCGGCGCGGACTACGGCACCTACCGCCAGGTCATGGTACTGATCGGCAGCCTGTTCCGCCGGCTGAGCCGCGACGCCGACCGGCTGGCCATGGACGAGGACCGCGAGCGCTACATGTGGACCAGGATGCGCGAGCACCTGGCCGCCTCCGGCGCCGACCCCGCCGACTGCCTGTACGTCTGCGGCGCCTTCCACGCCGCCAGCCGGGTCGAGCAGTTCGGCGTGCGGTCCACGGCCGCCTTCGAGATCAGCCCGCGCACGGACACCAAGTGGCTGTACGGGCTCATCCCCTCCAGCCACTCGGCGATCGAGGCCCAGTTCGGGCTGGCGTCCGGCTCGGTCTCGATCGCGGCGGCGACCTGGGCCAAGTCGCTGACGCGCAGCAAGCTCACCCCGTTCCAGCTCGCCGGGCAGAAGGGCGCGCGCAAGCGGCCCGCCAAGCTGCCCGCGCCGGTGCCGCAGGAGGAGGTGACCGACCGGCTGACCGGGTTCCTGTCGCGGCCGCCCGTCCTCGACGAGCTGGACCAGGCCGAGCTGCTCGGGTGGAGCGTCGACATCGTCCGGCTGGCCCGCCGCAACGGATACCTGGCCAGCACGGCCGACGCCATCGCCGTGTTCGAGACCTCGATCCTGCTGGCGGGCATGCGCAACAGGGCCAGGCCCACCCCGTACGACTTCCAGGACGCGGCCGTCACGTGCATCGAGAAGGACGTCGTGCCGGGACGGCGCGACGTGCGCCGCCTGTGCGAGATCCTGCTCGGCGGCGACCGCGTCGGGGAGGTCGGCTACGACGCGCTGCCCCCGCTGGCCAGGAACGTCTACGACCGGCTCGCGCCGCTCGGGCTCGACCTGGAGAAGCGCACGATCCAGCGGGCGCTGCTCGACCTCAACGCCAGCCCCGAGCTGGTGCCCTGCTCCGACCTGCTGTGGATGCTGCGCTACCTGCTGCCGTCCGACGCCGTCCGGCCCATCATGGGCGAGCGCCGGCTGGGGGAGCGCTCGATCCAGGAGAGCTGGGACCTGTCGTTCGGCAAGCACCAGCGCTCGATCATCGAGCTCGGCTACGAGGGCGTCACCATCGAGCAGGTGCTGGAGCAGCGGCTGCGGCGTTCGGTGTGGGACCCGAAGGCCACCGCGGCCGTCGCGCTGGCGGCGGTCGAGGACGCGGTGCTGTTCCTGGGCAGCCGGCGCTTCGCCGACGAGCTGGGGGCGCGGGCGGTCGAGCTGCTCAAGTCGGAGCGGAGCGTGGACGACGCGCCCGAGGTGCTGCGCAGGATCCGCCGGCTGATGGCCTACTACCGGGCCAACGAGCCCGAGCTGCCGGCCTGGTGCGAGGAGTTCGCGACCTCCGGCTACGCGCACTACTGCACGCTGCTGCCGACGGCCTTCGTTGCCGACGACACCGGGGTGCGGCAGGTCGCGGCCATGCTCGGATTCCTGTTCTCGATGGAGAGCCTCGCGCTGGCGCTGGGCTGCGACCGGGCCCAGCTCGAGCTGGCGGTGAAGCAGTCGCATCCGGAGTCGCCGGCCAAGGTGGCGCTGCTGTGGGCGGCCCGGCACCAGCTCGGGCTGCTGCCGGTGGCCGAGCTGCGCTCCCGCGTGGACGAGCTGCTGGCCAACCCGCTGGTCATCTCGTCGTTCCCGCACTACATCATGGGCTTCGTGCAGGCCATGGAGCCTGCTCCGGCGCTCACCGGGTTCGTGGTGGAGGTGATCACCAAGGCGTTCGGGCGGCTGCCCGACAACGTGCTGCTGCCGTGGCTGCCCAAGCTGATCACGACGCTGCGGGATCAGGCGGGCGAGCTGATGCCGGTGCTGGTCCGCGAGGCGGGGCGCACGTTCCCCGGCTCGCTGGCGGCGGTGGACTCCTGGATGCCGCCGTGGTCGGCGCGACCGGCCCGTCCGGCCGCCGCCGGGTCCGCGGCGGTGGCGTCGGGGCCGGTGACGACGCTGCTCGTGGGGCACCCCGCGGCCTGCGACGCGGTGGCGGAGCTGCTCGGGTGCGAGGGGGAGTGGCGGGCGCCCTCCGCCGGCGGGTCCTCCCACCGGGAGGTGAACGCCCTGCTGACCGCCCACCCGGAGCCCGCGCTGGCCGTGGCCACCCTCCTGGCCTGACCTGCCGCCCGGCCCGGATCCGCCCATCTCGGGGGATCCGGGCCGGACGCTTTTTGCGGCCCGGCGGGTGTACGAATGAGCGGGCAGCAGCCGCTTACGGGCAGCGAGGAGCCTCGGCCCCGGCAGCTGACCCGCTCCCGGGCCGCGCTCAGCCGAGCACGCGGGCGAGCGCCGGGACGCGCCGCAGCACCAGCCAATCCAGCAGCAGCACGACCACCATCGTGACGCCCGCCAGCGGGAACAGCAGGCCGAGCACCGCCATGATCCCCATCACGCCGTACGCCGTCCGCCTGCTGGTCGCGCGGGCGGGCGCGCCGGCCCGTCCCTTGGGGCGGCGCTTCCACCACATCCACGCGCCGGTGACGACGAGCGTGATCAGGGTCAGGCAGGCGCCGAGCATGATCACCAGGTTCGCGGGGCCGTACCTGCGGCCCTCGTGCAACGCGATGCCCTGCTCGACGACCTTGGCCATGACGCCGTACTCGGCCCAGCCGTAGGAGACCAGGACCCGGCCGCTGTACTGGTCGACGTGCAGCGTCTGCGCGGCCGACGGGTCGCGGCGCGGGTCCGTCACGATCGTGTAGACGCCCTGCGGGCCGTCCGGGAGCAGGACCTTGACGTCGCACTCGGCGGGCGGGCACGCGGTGATCGCGGGCCGGGCGGCGGCCAGGGCGTTCTCGACGGGTACGGCGCCGGGCTGCAGCACGCCGTGCCCGCCGCCGTGGCCCGCGTGCCCGTCCTGGGAGGCGGGTACGGGGAGCCGCTCCGCCGCCCACGGCACCTTGGAGTCCGGATTGGCGGACAGGTCCCCGGACAGGAGCGGGGTGGAGGTGTGCGGGAAGTCGTCGGCGCTCGGGTAGGTCGAGCCGGTACGGTCCTGGATCCGCTGCAGCCCGTCGCCCCACACGCCCGACCAGGGCAGTCCGGACAGGACGAGGAACACGACCACCGCGCCCCCGCCGACCCCGGTCAGCACGTGCAGGCGGCGCAGCCGGATCCGGGGTGACCTGCGGGCCTTCCGCCGCGCCTGGTTGCGGGCGGCCCGGCCGGACCACCACAGGTAGGTGCCGGTGGCGACGAGGATCAGCGCCCAGCACGCGGCGATCTCCACTACCCGGTCGCCGACCGTGCCGGACATCAGCTCGCCGTGGATGGTGCGGACGACGCGCATGAACGTGGCGCTGTCGTCGATCCGGCCCAGGACGGCGGCGGTGGCGGGGTGGACGTACACGGAGATGCCCTGCGCCCAGGGGCCGGAGTCGGCGCCCTGGAGGATGACGCGGGTGGAGCGGCCGGGGGACGTCGGCGGGATGACCGACATGACGGGCGCGTCGGGGCGTACTCGCCGGGCGGCGGCGATCTGCTCGGCCAGCGGCCGCGGGGCCGCCGCCGGCGGCTCGGCCAGGGTGCGGACGTCCTGGTAGCGCCACTCCTCGAACGGCTCCTTGAAGAGGTAGATGGCGCCGGTGGTGGCGAGGACCAGCAGGACGGGGGCCACGAACAGGCCCGCGTAGAAGTGCCAGCGCCAGACGGCGCGGTAACGCTGGGAGGAGGTGGGGGTGG
>NZ_VCKX01000148.1 GCF_005889725.1 Nonomuraea zeae | reverse complement strand
CGGACGGTGGGGGCGGCGAGGCGGTTGGCGTCCCACAGGCGCACGATGCCGTCGGCGTGAGCCGTGACCACCGTGCCACCCCCGACCGCCAGGCCGGTGATGGGGGCCGAGGTGGGCACCGCGCCCACCTGGACGGGCCGGCCGGCGATGCGCCAGCGCCGGATGGATCCGTCGGTGCCGGCGGTGAGCAGGGCACGGCCGTCCGGGGCGAAGGCCGCAGCAGCCGCGCCGGGCAGCACCGCCATCCGGCGGGGCCGGGCGGCGTTCACGACGTTCCACAGCTCGACCCCGCGCTCCGTGGCGGCGAGCAGGACCCGGTCCCCGCCGGGCGGGCGGAAGGCGAGCGTGTTGACCTCGCCGCCGGCACGGGGCAGGTCGCTCAGCGGCGACCGGCGGCGCGGGTCGGCGGCGTGCCAGAGCCGGATCACACCGTCGCCGGAGCCGGTGGCCAGCACCGCGTCGTCCGGGCTGTAGGCGATCAGGCGCACCGCTCCGCCGGACGAGCGCAGGTACGTCGCGTACGGGGGAGCCGAGCCGAGCACCGCGCTACGCGTCCCCGGTGTGTCGGCCAGGCGATAGGCGGCCACCGCCACCTGCACGGCCAGCGCCGGGTTCGTGGCCCGCAGCTCGCGGGCCTCGACGGCGGCGCGCTGGGCGAGCGCGACCACGCGGGCATCGCTCGCCTGCTCGCTCCGCCGCCACGCCGCGCCGGCCCCGGCCGTGGCGACCACGACCAGCGCGGACAGCGCCGCCACCAGCCTGCGCCGCGGCAACGCGTCCCGCCACCGCCGGCACCGCAGCCTGTCACGCCAGGCCCGGGGCCGCAGCCTGTCCCGCCACGCTTGGGGCCGCAGCCCGTCCTGCCATGGTCGGCAGCGCGGCCCGTCCCGCCACGGCCGGCGCCGCAGTGCGGCCCGCCAGGGTCGGCGGCGCAGGACGCCGCAGCACGCCTGCCACCATCCCCGGCCCCGCAGCCTGCCGCACCGCACGCGCGGCGGCTCCGCCCCGAGCTCATCCTCCATCAAGCACCACATTTCATCACCGAGAGTGATTGATCAAGGACACAGGGTACGCGTAGCGGTGGTGCCCACAAGCCGCTTCCGCCACGGTCGTCCAGGCTCACCCGCATGACATCGCCGGCCGTCGGCGACCTCTCATCTGCGAGGCGTGCTCGACCGTCCCGAAGTCTGATGAATGGGACTTTCGATCATGAGGCATGCTTTTCAGGGACGATCGGATCGGCCGTTCCTGTGCCGAGAGTGGCTCTTGCGAATTCACCGCACCCTGGTGAATGGCCGTGCGTGACCGTAGCTTCGGAAAAAGTGACCTCCGAGTAAGCCAAAGTGGCAATATTGTTTACGGCCGGACCGCAAAAACCGCCGATCAAGGAAGATAGATGCCGACTGCTCACAATAGGGGCGACCTGGCCGAAACCTCCGGCAGCGATGCCGTCCAGTCAGGGCCGACCGCCCTGCGGCTCCTGGTGGGAGCGCAGCTGCGCCGCCTGCGCGAGGCGAGCGGGATCAGCCGGGAAGACGCCGGCTACGCCATCCGCGGCTCACACTCCAAGATCGGCCGGATGGAGGGCGGGCGCACCAGCTTCAAGCCGCGTGACGTCGCCGACCTGCTCACGCTGTACGGCGTCGCCGAGGAGGCGGAGCGCCAGGCCGTGCTCGCCCTGGCGGCGCAGGCCAACGCCCCCGCCTGGTGGCAGGACCTCCGCGACGCCGTGCCCGACTGGTTCGAGGCCTACCTGGGGCTGGAGCAGGACGCGGCCGTCATCCGCACCCACGAGGTCCAGCTCGTGCCGGGCCTGCTCCAGACCGAGGACTACGCCCGAGCGGTCATCGCCCGGGGCCAGGGGGGCGAGGCGGCCGCGCGGCAGGAGCGCCGCCTCGAGGTGCGCATGCGCCGCCAGAAGATCCTGGCCCCGCCGGCCCCCCGCAAGCTCTGGGCCGTGCTGGACGAGGCCGTGCTCCATCGCCACGTCGGCAGCCGCGAGATCATGCGCGCCCAGCTGGAGCACCTCGACCGGATGGCCGCGGCGTCCCACATCACCGTGCAGGTGGTCCCGTTCACGGCGGGCAGCACGATCGGCGGCGTCGGTCCCGTCACGATCCTGCGCTTCGCCGAGGCCGGGCTGGGCGACGTCGTCTACCTCGAGCAGCTCGCCGGCGCCCATTACCTCACGAAGGATTCCGAGGTGCTGCCGTACCAGCAGCTGATGGACGAGCTCGGCGTCTGCGCCGAGCCCGCGTCGGCGACCCCGGCGATCCTGCGCCGGGCCATCGACGCGCTCTGACGGTCACCGCTTGCGTGCGACCCCGCAGAAGGCGTCCACCTCGTCCGGAACCCCGAACACGTCCGATTCCACCCGCCACCGGGAGACCGACACGACGCCCGGGTCCACCAGCTCCAGCCCGTCGAAGAACCGCGCGATCTCCGCGGGCGTGCGCAGCCGGTAGGAGTAGACCTGGCCCTGGTCGCGCAGCCGCTCGGCCTCGGCGGCGGCCTCGGGCTTGACCGTGTTCGTGCCGTCTTCGAACACCAGGCAGCTCCCCGGCGCCAGCCGGTCCATCAGGTGCTTGACCAGCGCGTACGCCTGCCCGTCGTCGAACACCGTGCCCATCACGCCCAGCAGCATGAGCGCCGTCGGCCGGCTGAAGTCCAGGGTCCTGCTCGCGAACTCCAGGATCGTGTCCGGGTCGCGGACGTCGGCCTCGATGTAGTCGCACGCGCCCCGGGGGTCGCTGGTCAGCAGGGCCTGCGCGTGCACCAGCACCAGGGGGTCGTTGTCGACGTAGACGATGCGGCTGGCCGGATCGACCCGCTGGGCCACCTCGTGGGTGTTGTCGACGGTCGGCAACCCAGTGCCGATATCCAAGAATTGCCGGATATTTAGCTCTTCGCCCATATATCGAACAGATCGTCCCAGGAAGGCCCTTGCATGGCGGGCTATGTCCTCCATGCCGGGATAGATGTCCCGTAATTTCTCGGCGAGCTCTCGATCGGCCGGATAGTTGTCCTTCCCGCCGAGCCAGAAATTCCACACCCTGGCCTGATGCGGCCGGCCGGCCTCGATTCTGGCGAGAAGTGCCGGGTCCGGCAGGTGCTGTTCATCCATCACGAGCACTTCACCCCAAATGTCTCATCTGCGGGTATTGAAGGTAGCGTTCCGGTTTTCTCGATTCCTGGCAAGACCCGGCGATCATGTTCCTGCACTTTCCGGGTGTGCCGGCGCCCCAGGCGGAGCCTGTAGGGTGAGATCACTCTGAACCGGCACTCCCTGGACGAACGCCGCAGCATGGGAGTCCCCGCCTCGCGATGACGAGGTGCTGGAGGGGCGGCACCTGTTGTAAGCCCCTGCCCGGAAGAAGTTTTCCATGAACATTGGCCTCGGCCTGCCCATCGCCGACCCCGCAGTCCTGACCGACTGGGCCCGTCGCGCCGACGCCGGCCCTTTCAGCACGATCGGCCTGCTGGACCGGCTCGTCTATGACAACCCCGAACCCCTCGTCGCCCTCGCCGTGCTCGCCGGCGCCACCACCCGCGTACGCCTCCAGACCGAGGTGCTGCTCGCCCCGCTGCGCGAGACCGCGCTCCTGGCCAAGCAGGCCGCCACGCTCGACCGCATGTCAGGCGGCCGGCTGGTGCTCGGGATCGGCGTCGGCGGGCGTCCCGACGACCACGCCGCCTCCGGCACCGACCTGCGCACCCGGGGTCGCCGGCTCGACGGGCAAGTGCCCGTGCTGCGCCGCCTGTGGTCCGGCGAGCCGTACGGCGGCGAGGCCGGCCCCGTCGGCCCGGCGCCCGCCCGGCCCGGCGGCCCCGAGCTGCTGTTCGGCGGCTTCAAGCGCCCGGCGCTCGAACGCGTGGCCCGGTGGGGCGACGGGTTCCTGGCCGCCGCCGCGCCGAGCTGGGCCGGCGGCCTCTTCGACACCGTGCGCACGCTGTGGGCCGAGCACGGCCGCGCCGGCGCGCCGCGCATCGTCGCCCAGGTCAACGTGGCGCTCGGCCCCGCCGAGGTCACCGACGAGGCGAGAGCCGCCATCGGCGACTACTACGCGTTCACCGGGCGGCCCGGCTTCATGGTCGACGGCCTGCTCACCGACGCCGCCCGGATCAAGGACGCGATCGCCCGCTTCGCCGACCTGGGAGCCGACGAGGTGATGCTCTACTGCTACGGCCGCGACGCCGGTCAGGTGGACCGGATCGCCGACATCGTGGCCTGACCAACCAGCCGGGGCCGGCTGTGGAATGCGTATTTGTCCACATTCAGTGATTGAACCCGCCGGATGGGTCACCCCGTACAACCGGGCATCCAACCGCTGTGGGCCTCACATTCGAGGCGACTGAAGGGTTCCGTCATGACCAAGCGCATCCTCGCCGTCCCCGGCCTCGCACTCGCCGCCGGGCTGATCGCCGCCTCACTCGCCCCGGCCGGGGCACAGGCGGCCACGGGGTCGAACAGCTCCGTGTACCTGGCCGCGACGCTGGTGGGCGCGAACGAGGTGCCCGCCCCCGGCGTCAAGGTCGGTGACAGGAACGGGAGCGCCATCGCCGTGTTCCGGATTCACGGCCGGCAGGTCGACTATGCCATCCGCTGGCAGAAGGTGGCCGCGCCGACCGCGTTCCACATCCACCAGGGCAAGGCCGGCAAGAACGGCGACGTCAAGATCCCGTTCTTCGGCGCGGCGCTGCCCGCGGGACTCAGCGCCGTCAAGGGCAGCGTCACCGTCAAGGACGCCGGGCTGCTCGCCCGGATCAGGACCAACCCCAAGGGGTGGTACGCCAACCTGCACACCGGCGAGTTCCCCGGCGGCGCCGTACGCGCGCAGCTGCACCGCATCCGCCCGGTGGCGCTGGAAGAGGTGCTGGCGCACGGCGCGGGCACCACCCTCACCGCCGTGGCCGACGGCCGCCAGGAGGTCCCAGCGCCGGGCACGAAGGTCGGCGACAAGGACGGGCTCGCCGCGTGGCTGGTGTGGGTGAAGGGCACCCGCGTGCACTTCGCCACCACGTGGCGGGGCATCGCCGCGCCCACCAACGGCCACATCCACCGCGGCCCGAAGGGCAAGAACGGCCCCGTCGTGGTGGACTTCTTCGCGGCCAAGTCCGGGCTGCCGGCCGGGATCAACGGCGTCGCCGGCACCGGGAGCGCCACCCCCAAGGTCGCCAGAGGCATCAGGAACAACCCGAAGGGCTGGTACACCAACCTGCACACCGGCGAGTTCCCCGGCGGCGCGGTGCGCGGCCAGCTCCACAAGGGCGCCTGGTAATCCGCACGAACCCCCACAAGCAGCCCCCGCCCGGACCGGTTCCGGGCGGGGGCGCGTGTGTCCAGGAGAGTCCTAGGGAAAGCCCTAGGTCGCCCACGGATGCGGCCCGCCGTCATGGCGTGCCACGTTGCAGGCCCGACCGCTCCCGCCTGAAGGACGGGCTCACGCTCTAGGAGACTCCATGACCGAGCAATCAAGCTGGATGGCGAAGCGGCTCGCGGACGCGGCCGAGCTCCAGGATTTCCTGCGTACGGCGGGGACGCTGACGCTCGCGGACCGGCGGACGCTGGTCCAGCAGGCGCTGGTGCTCATCGAGCAGAACTACGTGCACCTGCCGCTGAAGGTCGCGATGCACGCGGTGAACCCCGTCCAGCGGCTGCGGCTGCTGGGCCTGCGGCTCAGCCGGCAGACCGAGACGAGCATGGACCCGGAATGGCGCTTCCACGCGGAGCTGGCGTCGATCTTCCATTCGATCCGCGACCTGCACACCAACTACCTGCTGCCCGTGCCCTTCTCCGGCAAGATCGCCTACCTGCCGTTCCAGATCGAGGAGTACTACGCCGGCGAGGAGCGCCGCTACCTGGTGACCAGGGTCGTGGCGGGCCACGGCACCCCGCCGTTCGGGCCGGGCGTGGAGGTGACCCACTGGAACGGGGTGCCGATCGACCGGGCGGTGGACGTCAACGCGGCGCGCTTCGCGGGCAGCAACCCGGCCGCCAGCCACTCGCGCGGGCTGCAGTCGCTGACCATCAGGCCGCTGCGCACCCACGTGCCGCCCGACGAGGAGTGGGTCGTCCTCACCTACGTCGACTCCAGCGGGATCACGCAGGAGCTACGGGCGAAGTGGCGCATCACCGAGAACCTGCCGCCCTTCGTCAACGCGGACGAGCTCACCACCGCGGCCATGGCCCAGGGGCTCGACCTCGGCACGGACGAGATCGGCCGCGCGGTCAAGATGCTCTACGTGCCGCAGGCCGTCACGACGCTGGAGACGGCGGACGTCGCGGAGCTCACGACCGCGCCCGCCGCGCCGGGCGCGGATGTCCCGACGTCCATGCCGGGCGTGTTCAGGGCCAGGAGCGTGGTCACCCCGTCGGGCACGTTCGGCCACCTGCGCGTGTTCACCTTCAACGTCAACGACCCCGACGGGTTCGTGGCCGAGTTCGTCCGGCTCGCCGAGCTCCTGCCGCAGAACGGGCTCATCCTGGACGTGCGCGGCAACGGCGGCGGCCACATCTTCGCCAGCGAGTTCCTCCTGCAGACGCTCACGCCGAACGTCATCACCCCCGAGCCCGCGCAGTTCATCACGACGCCGCTGAACGGCCGGATCTGCGCCCAGCACGAGCAGAACCCGACCGGCCAGATCGACCTCGGCCCCTGGTGCCCGTCGATGCGGCAGGCGCTGGAGACCGGCTCCGTCTACTCGGGCGGCTTCTCGATCACCCCCGCCGACGGGGCCAACGCCATCGGCCAGCGCTATCACGGCCCGGTCGTGCTCATCACCGACGCGCGCTGCTATTCGGCGACGGACATCTTCTCCGCCGGTTTCCAGGACCACAAGATCGGGCCCGTCATCGGCGTGGACGACAACACCGGCGCGGGCGGCGCCAACGTGTGGACCCACGAGCTGCTCAAACTCCTGCTGGAGCTGCCGGAGCCGGCCGCGGGCAGCCCCTACCTGCCGCTGCCCGGGCAGGCGAGCATGCGGGTGGCGATCCGGCGCACCGTACGCGTGCAGGACCTGGCCGGCACGCCCGTCGAGGACCTCGGCGTCGTGCCGGACCACCGCCACCGCATGACCCGCGCCGACCTGCTCCAGGACAACGCGGACCTGCTCCGGCTCGCCGGCCGGCTGCTCGCGGAGCTGCCGGTGCGCCGGCTCGACGTGGAGCTCGGCGGGACGACCGGCGAGCTGCAGCTGGTCCTGCGCACGAGCCTCCTCGACCGGGCCGACGTCTATCTCGACGGCCGGCCGCGGCTGACGGTGGACCTGACGCAGGACGAGCTCACCGTGGACGTGCCCGGGCTGGCCGCCGCCGGCGTGATCCGCGTGGAGGGCTTCCACGAGGGCCGGCTGGTGGCCGCCCGCACTCTCACGACCTGAGGCCGGAGCGGGCCCGGCCGTCGCTCGCTAGACGCGCAGGAGCGACGGCCAGGTGCCCGGCCCGACGATGCCGTCGTCGTCGATGCCCTCGGCCCGCTGGAACCCGCGGACGAGCTCGACCAGGCCGGAGTCGCAGCTCGTGGACTTCAACCACTCCTCCAGGCCGGCCGTGGTGCCCGCGTACGCGGTGGGGGGCACGTGGCCGCGGGCGAACAGGCACCCTCTGACGGTCTTGACGTCGTAGCTGTCGTCGCCGAGGCGGATCAGCGGCAGGTCCTTCACGATCTCCTCCGTCCAGGACGGCCCCGCGCCGCCCGTGATGAGGACGGCGACGGCCGCCCTGAAGTCGTTCATGTCGATGGAGTGGGGGTCGGGCTTGGCGGTGTTGACCTCGCGGTGCGCCTTGACCCGCGAGGCGGGCAGGCCGAACTCGACGCACAGCTCCGCGCACAGGCTCCGGTAGGCGTCGAGCTGGACCTCGGGCCAGGGCTGGCTGCCGCTGTTCTCGGCCTCGATGCCGATCGAGCTGGAGTTGTCGTGCAGCGGCGAGGTCGAGGGGGCGTTGTGCCAGCAGCGTCCGGCGGCGATGACGTGGATCCGGCCCGATCTGCCGAGCCCGAAGTGCGACAGCGGCCCGTCGAGCCCCGGCCGGCCGTCGCGCACGACCGCCAGCGACGGATAGTCCCCGCCGCCTGGCGGCCCCGCCGTGTGATGGCAGACGATTCCCTGCACCTCGGGCTGCGGGCCGTGGCCGCGAGTCTTCCACCCGGCGGACTCCGTCACCGGGTGGCCGGTGCGGCGGGCGACGTCGGCGAGCTGGGTCAGGTAGGGCATCGGGCACCTCCGATTGGCGTTTCGACTAGTCTCACGACCTTCGATTGACGAAAAGTAGTCACGCCATTGCGGTGAGCGATCAAAGCCGGGCGCGCGAACCCCTTGCCGGGGGAGGACTTCGGTGGCTTCGGCTTTCATCGTGATGGCGTGAGCGGGGGCTGCAAGATATTTAGCATGCCCTACCCACGCGCCATCACGAGAATCCGGAGATCGGAACGGCCGGGATCTCAGGTGACGTCCCGGCGCAGGGTGATGAGACGGGCGAGCAGCGCGATGGCGGCCACGTACCCGAGATCGCCGGGCGGCTGCACATCTCGGAGGCCACGGTGAAGAGTCACATCAACAACCTGTTCGCCAAGGCGGGCGTGCGCGATCGCGCGCAGGCGGTGACGTACGCGTTCCGCCACGGCCTGGCCGCCCCGGCAGAGCGGGACGCCGGCGGCGGGCCCTGAAGCCGGTGCGGCTTACCGGTGGACTCGTCCGATTGATCGGGTTACTGTCTCTTTGACTCACGGGCAACCCGTCGGTCAATCCCGCCTCGCCCGTCACCGCGAACCCACGGGGGTGCGTCATCGACTGCCGGCCGATCGCCCGGATCGCCCTGGGGCTGCTGGCCCCGCTGACCCTGCTCGCGGCGGGACCGCCCGCCCAGGCGGCCGTGCCGGTCTGCGCTCCGGAGACCCCGGTGTGCGGCGGGCTGGCGGACGGCCAGTACGTCTTCACCGTCAAGCCGCCGCCGGCCACCCTGACGGCGAACGCCACGATCAACGGCGCGGCCGCCACCGGCAGCCTGACCGTCTTCACCGAGCCGGGCCTGCTGCAGGGCACCTACCAGCCGAGCACGGTGCTGGTCTCCGGCGACGTGTTCTGCCTGACCTTCTACGCCGACGGGCTCCCGCCGGGACCGTACTGCGACACCGCATCCTGAAACCCGGTCGTACGCGGAGCCGGCCACGGCCTACGATGCGGACGCGTGAGCACACGATTGCGGCAGATCGCCGCCGCCAACGCGCGGATCGTCGCCGACGGCGCGTACCCGGCCGATGACGGCACCCTCGTCGCCGTCGGCCCGGCGCTGGCGGCGGCGATGGCCGGCACCCGGAGCCATCCGCCGGACGAGCCCGTGGACGTCCCCGCTCAGGCCGGTCACCGGACCGTTTTCGAGGTGACCGGGGAAGGCAGCCTGCAGGCCGCGCGACGGCTGCACCTGGAGCGGGCCGAGCGGATCGCCGTGCTGAACTTCGCCTCGGCCCGCAGCCCCGGCGGCGGTTACGTCAACGGCGCCAAGGCCCAGGAGGAGGACCTCTGCCGCGGCGCCCTGCTCTATCCCTGCCTCCTGAGGGCTCCCGACTACTATGCCGCGCATCGCGCCTCCTCCGACCTGCTCTACAGCCACCACGTCATCTGGTCCCCGGACGTCCCCGTCCACCGGGGTGACGACGGGGCGCTGCTGGCCGCGCCGTACCTCGTCTCGTTCCTGACCTGTCCCGCGCCCAACGCCGGGCAGGTGCTGCGCCGCGACCCGGGCGCGCGCGGGGAGATCCGGCGCGTGCTGCACGAGCGCGCGGCCCGCGTGCTGGCCGTCGCCGCCCACCACGGCGCGCGGCACCTGGTGCTCGGGGCGTGGGGGTGCGGGGTGTTCCGCAACGACCCCGCCGAGGTCGCCGAGGCGTTCCACGCGCAGCTCGCCGCGCCGGGCGCGTTCTCCGGGGCGTTCGAGCGGGTGGTGTTCGCGGTCTGGGACCGTACGGCCGGCTCGGTCAACCGGGCCGCGTTCGCCGCCCGCTTCGGCCCTGAGCACAGGTCTCCGGTCAGGTGAGGTCCCCGTGCTGCGCGGAGCCGGACCGGCGCCGGCGGGCGCGCAGCACCGGCAGCAGCAGGCCGGCGGCGAGCGCGGCCACGAGCGCCGCGGAGGCCACGGCGACGCCCGCGACCGGCCGGCCCGGACCCGCGACCGGCGTGCCGCGATCCGCCGGCGGCGCGGCGGTGGGCTGGGGGCTGCTCGGCGCGGCCGAGGTCCTACCCGCCTTCACGGGCGGGCCCAGGGCGGCGATCAGTGCGGCGTCGACGGGCCCCGACCAGCTCTCATGGGAGGCCCTGCGCTCGTCACCCGGCCGCAGGAGCCCCGTGCCGGCCTCGACCGGGATGTTCCCTGAGCACAAGGACGACGACAGGCTGACCCCCGGCGCCCGCTCGGCCGCCCCCGAGGTGCCCGACTGCGCGAACACCAGATAGCGGGTGCCCGGCTCGAACTTGTACCCGCACGAGGCCCCGTCGAGGTCGGAGGCGAGGGTGAACTCGGCGGCGGGCGCGCCCTTGTAGACGTTGTCCGCGCGGAAGCGGTAGACGGCCGGCGGCCGGGGCCCGAACGGGTCGCCGTCGCCCACCTGGACGTTCACGACCGTGCCGGTGAACACCGCGTCCGCGTGCCCCACCGCCTGCGCCGGTGTCAGGTCCGCGCACGAGCAGGCGTGGGCCGCGGGGGAGGCGCCGACGAGCACGGCGGCGGCCAGCACGAGGGCGGCCAGGGGGAAGAGGAAGATCGATCGGAGCGTCATGCCCCTATGACGTGCGGCCACCCACGTCAGGTTCGCGAGCCCTGAGCGCCACACCGCCGACGGGGCACGGGAGGCGGCCGGCGAGGCGTCGAGCGGCAAACTGCAACCTTCTCCGGACAGGTCGCGTTGGGAACGGGCGAGAGGAGTCAACTTGAGCGATCATGACGGCTTCCGCGAGTTCGTGCTCCCCTGGACGGCTCGCTCAGCGAGACCGCGCCGCAGGACGAGCCGATCGCCGAGAGCGCACCCGATCTGCCCGGGCTCGCGAGCCAGTGACCCGGGGGCCTACTTGATGACGCGCCCGACGAGGTGACCGCCCTCGCGCGGGACCGCCAGGCAGTACACGGTCCTGTTCCTGGGCCACTCCGCCTCCGAGGGCGCGAGCCCGCTCGCCTCGACGTCGTCCCTGCGCGCGTCCACGTACCGCATCCGCGGCCCGCAGCCGGTCTCGATGTGCCGCAGCAGGCCGTCCGCGCCGGGCCAGGCGCCCTCGGGCAGGATGTACGTGGTGGCGTACTCCGCCGCGTGGGCCCGATCGCAGGGCACGACCGTCACGACGGCGCTCGTCGGCATGGGGTCGAGGCAGTCTCCCGGGCGCAGCTCGCTGGCGTGGTAGCGCACGGCGTAGCCCGGCATGCCGCCGCCGTCCTGCGACGCCGCCTGCCCAGCGGCGGGCTGCGCCACGGGGAACTCGCTCGAACACGCTGACAGGGCGATCACCAGGCCCGCGATCGCCGGTAAATGCCGGACCATGAGGTCGGATGATGGCAGGAGAAGGTTACCGAATGGTCGCGCCCCTGTAAGCGCGCGGACTCGGCCCCGGACCGGCGGCGGACGGCACAGTGGGGTGCTGCGCCGAGCCGGCCCGCCCCCTCCGGGCGGCTGACTGGCGGACGTGACCCGGGCCCGTGGCTCCGGGTCACGTTCTTGCCCGGCACCGGCATCCGCCCGGCGGCGCGCGACGAATGGACTGCGTCGTGAACCGGAGGGGGATGAGCGCATGCGCAGGTGGCCGTTCGTCGGGAGGGACGCGGAGCTGAGCAGCGTACGGGCATGTTTCTCCACCACGCCGGCGGCCGGGGGCGCCGGCGGGGTGATCATCGCCGGCGAGGCCGGCGTCGGCAAGACCGGGCTGGCCCGCGAGCTCCTGTCGGAGCTCGGCGCCGAGGGCTGCCACACCGGCTGGATCACCGCCACCAGGGCGCTGGCCTCCATCCCGTTCGGCGCGGTGGCCGGCCTGCTGCCCGCCGCCCGGCTCCCGGGGAAGCCCGGCGTGTCCGTGCTGTCGCTGGCGGTGGACCAGGCGCGCACGTGGGGCGAGCAGGGGCGGGTGGCGCTCGCCTTCGACGACGCCCACCTGCTCGACGGCGGATCGGCCGCCGTGCTCGGGCACCTCGCCGCCCAAGGGCTGATCTTCCCCGTGGTCACCGTACGCGGCGGCGAGCCCGTGCCCGACGCCGTCACCCAGCTGTGGAAGGACGGCCGGGCGCTCTGGCTGGACCTCGACCCGCTGCCGCCCGACGCGGTGGACCGGCTGATCGAGCACGAGCTGCCCGGCGCGATCGAGGGCGTGACCCGCACGCAGCTGCACGCCATCGCCGCGGGCAACCCGCTCGCCCTGCGTGAGCTGCTGGCGGGCGCGCTCGCGGACGGCACGCTGCGGCAGACGTACGGGGTGTGGCACTTCACCGGCGACTTCCGCCCGCGCGGCGGCATCCGGCGGCTGCTGCTGGACCGGCTGGACCCGGTCGACCCGCCCACCAGGCTCGTGCTGGAGCTGCTGGCCTGCGGCGAACCGCTGCCGCTCGCCCTGCTGGAGCGGCTGGCGGACGCGGCCTCGATCGAGGCGGCCGAAGCCCGCGGCCTGGCGGTCTCGGAACGGGCCGGCACCCGCGTACAGGTGCGGCTGGCCCACCCGCTCTACGGCGAGCTGTTACGCGCGGGCCTGTCGGCCGGGCGCGCCCGGCTGCTCGGCAGCCGGCTGGCCCGCGCCGCGCTGGACACGCCGCTGCGCCGCCGCGACGACGCGCTCCGCGCCGGGATCTGGCAGGTCGAGAGCGGTACGGTGACGCGCGCCGACATCGTACGCCGCGGCGCCCGCCAGGCCGTCGACCGCGCGGACCTGGCGCTGGCCGAGCGGCTGGCCCGCGCCGCCCGTGACGCGGAACCCGGCGGCGCCGCCGACGCGCTGCTGGCCGAGGTACTCGAATACCGCGGGCACAGCGCCGAGGCGGCCGAGGTGCTGTCCGACGTGCCGCCGCCGGGGCCGGAACGCGTCCGCTGGGCCCTCGCCCGCGCCGAGACCCTGTACTGGGGCTCGGGCGAGGTGGCCGCCGCCGAGCGGACGCTGGATCTCGTGGCCGCCGGCCCCGGAGGCGACCTGGCGGAGGGCACCCGGACCTGGATCTTCCTGTTCGACGGGCGGTGCTCCGCCGTGCTGGAGACGGCCGGGCGGCTGGCGGCGGCGGACTCGGCGAACGTCCAGGCCGTCATGTGGGCGCTCGCCGCGGCCACGGCGGCGGCCGGGTTCCTCGGGCGGGCCGACGACGCGACCGCCTTCCACGACCAGGGGCAGGCCCTGGCGGCGCGGCACGGGGAGGAGTACCCCTGGTGCGTCGTCCAGCTCGGCATCGCCCGCTGCCTGGCCGGCCTGGTCCTGGGGGACCTCACCACCGCCTGGGACGTGGCGGACGAGGGCTACCGCCAGATCCTGTCGGGGCCGACGCCGCTCATGTCGGCCGGCTGGGCCGGGTTCCGCGGCCTCGTCGAGCACGCGCAGGGCCGCCCGATCACCGCGGGCAGGTCACTGGCCGAGGCTGTCGGCGCGCTCCAGGGCAGGGACACCGTCCGGCTGACCGGCGCGTTCATGGCCGGGCTGGCCGGGGCGAGCGCCGTCGGCGGCGACCCGGCCGCCGCGCGGATGTGGACGGAGGCGGCGGCGCGGCGGGCCAACGGCGCCAACCGCCTGTTCGCCCCCTGGGCCGCGCTCGGAGACGCCTGGACGCACGCCGCCGCCGGCTCCCTGTCCGAGGCCGTCCGCTCCGCCAGGACGGCCGCCGGCCTGGCCAGGGACACCGGCCTGCCCGCCGTGGAGTCCCAGGCGCTCTACGACGTGGCCCGGCTGGGCGCCGCCACCGACCTCACCCGGCTGGACGAGCTCGGCGCCCGGCTCGGCACCCCGTTCGGCGCCGCCCTGGCCACCGCCGCCCGCGGCCTCGCCGACGTGGACGGCGAGGCGCTCTGCGCGGCCGCCACGGTCTTCGCCCGGCTCGGCCACGACCTGCTGGCCGCCGAGGCCGCCACCACCGCCGTGCACGCCTACCGCCAGGCCGGCCTGACCGGGCGCACGGCCATCGCCATGGAACGCGCGGCCGGGTTCAAGGCCCGCTGCGAAGGGGCCGCGACGCCGCTGCTCGGCCAGGAGTGCACCGCGGTGCTCACCCGCCGCGAACGCGAGGTCGCCCTGCTGGCGGCCAGGCACAGCAGCAAGCACGTCGCCCAGCGGCTCGGGCTGTCGGTGGCCACCGTCAACAACAACCTCGCCAGGGTGTACGTCAAGCTCGGCATCTCCACCCGTGCCCAGCTCGCCGCGCTGGTGGAGGGTAGCGGCGCCTGACGCCGCCAGGTCCTTGCGGGTGGAACGTCTAGCCGCCGATCAGCGCCTTGACCGTCAGCACCTCCTCGCCCGCCGGGCCGTCGAGCCGGATCGACAGCTCCCACACCCCGGGCATCGGGAACAGCTCGCCCTCGGCCAGGAACCGGCCGGGTGCGGTCCGCCTGGCGGTGATCTCGGGGGTGGAGTGCCCCATCTCGGCCATCACGGACGAGACGGCCACGAGGTCGGGGGCGCCCGAGGTCAGGCGGACCTGCGCGGTGACGCGTTCCGTGCCCGGCTCGGGGATCACGACGGTGGCGGCGTAGCGCGTCCCGGTGGTGCTGACCTCGATCGGCTCGGCCGCGGCGCTCCGGCCCACGACGAACAGCACCACCGCCGCCGCCACCAGGACGGCGGCGATCAGCGCCCACTTCATCGCGCTCCTTCCACGGGGGCGACCTCGACGGTGAAGGGCACGGTCACGATCCGGTCGGCCACGGCGTACTGGACCCATGCGAGGTACCGGCCGGCTTCGGGGAAGCTGTAGGTGAAGCGCAGCCGGGGGCCGGCCGAGCCCATCTCGTGGACGTGGCCGAGGAAGGAGCCGTCCTGGTTGCGGACGATCAGGTGACCGGCCATGCCGAGCCAGGGGCGCACGGCGCCGGAGGTGCCGAGCTCGATCGTGGCCGGCCGGCCCGCGACGGGAACGACGGGCCGCAACAGCGGCGCGGTGGGCGACCCGGTGCCCGGCTCGGTGGCGGGCTTCTTGCCGTCAGGGTCGCCGCCGACCCCGAACGCCGCGGTGACGAGTTGCCCGCCGGAGTCCTCGCGTTCCAGCTCGGCGTGCGCCAGATACCGCCCTGGCCGGTCGGCCCGGAGCCTGACCTCCAGGCGGCCGGGAGCCGTCCGCAGCGGGTGCAGGTGGCGGAAGTAGCCGCCGTCCTCGCTGGTGACGACCAGGTGGGCGAGCGCCTCGTGGTGGGCGACGAGATCGTCAACGGGCCGGCCGGTGGATCCGTCGACGAGGTCGAGCCGCAACGTGAACTCCTCTCCCGCCGCCGGGCGGGCCGGCACCGTCGCCACCCGCGCCTGCGCGAACGGCCGTCCGCCGCTCGCCTGCGCCCCGCTCGCCCGGGTCTGCGGTACGGGCGCCGCGCCGTCGGGCGGGCCCGCGGGCACCATCGGCTCGAACACGAGCACCATGGCGGCCACCGTCACCCCGGCCGCCGCGCCGGCGGCCAGCAGCATCGCCGGGCCCCGCCGGGACAGCGCCCCGGTGAGCACCCCGCCCACCAGCAGCATCCCGGCCACGAACAGGCCGCCGTAGACCACGAGCTCGCCCGCCGCCGCCCGCTCCACCAGGACGCGGAACGGCAGCACCGCCGTCTCGTTCCCGGCGCGCAGCGTCAGCTCGTGCGGGCCCGTCCGCTCCACCGTGAGCTCGGTGTACGCCGGCTCGGGCGCGGCCGTGGCGGCGCCCTTCACCGTACGGCCGTCCGCGACCGACCGGAGCTCCAGGCTCACCGGCAGCTCGGCGACCGGCTCGAAGGCGACGACGCCGATCCGCAGCGGCCCCGGCACCCGGGTCGTCCCCTTGATCACCACCGTGAGCTCCGCGCCCGCGATCGTCTGGGCGATCCGCAGATCGGTCCCGGCCGCGACATTGTGCGCGGCGGCCGGGGTCGCGCAGGCCAGCACCAGGACGGCGACGAGGCAGAGAACTCGGATCATGCCCGCTCGGCGTCGACCGTGTCAGGCACGGTGTCAGGCACGGTGTCGGGCACGGTGTCGGGGGCGGTGGCGGGTGTGGCGTTGGGCAGGAACAGCGCTCCCAGCGCCAGCCCGATCAGCCCGGCCACGACCGGCGCGCCGGTCCACAGCTCGGGCACGGTGGGCAGGCCGCCCCCTGTCACCGCGGCCACCCCGACGTACAGCGACCAGGTGACGAAGGCGGACAGCCCGGCGAAGGCCCAGTAGGCGGCCCGCCTGCGGGACGACGGCCGCAGCCACCGGATCAGCAGGTCACCGGCGAGGCCCGCGGCCACGAACGTCACCAGGACCGGCAGGTTCTCGAACGACGTCTGCGCGCCCGGCATCAGGGCGCCCACCGCGTACATGACGGTCATGGCCCCGAACGGGAGCTCCCAGCGGCGGATCAGCAGCAGCACCGGGGCCAGGGAGACCACGTTCGTGATGACCATCGCGGTGGCCAGCCGGTCGGCGCGCGCATCCTCCGTGTCGGACAACGCCCTGACGATGCCGTCCGGGCTCCACTGCAGGGCGTCGCCGTACGACAGGAACAGCGACACCAGCGTGGTGGCGAACGCGAACCCGATCAGCGCGGGCAGCAGGCGCCCGAGACGCGGCCGCGCACCCACGTCGGGGGCGCTCCAGGCCGAGCGCAGCGGGGTGGTGATGATCAGCAGCATCGTCACGATGAGCCCCAGATGCGAGGGGCTGAACAGGATGTCGATGGTCGTCTCGATGCCGAGGAAGGTGTGCCACATCATGTCGGCGAAGCCGAAGGCGGCGAACGCGGGCACCGCGACCAGCCCGGCCAGGTAACCCATGGGCACCGCCGCCAGCCCCTGACGGCCGGTCCGCACGTTGCGCCACACCTGCCAGAGGATCCAGCCGGACACCGCCGCGAACCCCGAGTAGAACACCGCGTGCCACGGCGTGAAGAACGTCTCCAGCTCCGCCAGGTTGCTGTGCGCCCACGCGTCGATCATCAGTCCGACGCCGAACCAGAGCCCCAGCAGCGCCGTGACCAGGTCGGTCCGGAGCGACACCCAACCGCGCGCCTCTCCCGAGTCCGCGAGTAATCGCCGTATGCCGGCGTTAGCCAAAGCCACCTCAGTCCTCCTTGCCGTCGAGCCGGGCCATGATGATCAACGAGTATCGCAGAGCCGATTGACGCCCGAGTGAACCGGTGCGTCAAGCCGGCGTACCGCCGGCGGGGGCGAGCGGCTCCTGCCCACAGTCTGGACGACGGGAGTTCGCGGCGTTCGGCAGGACGGCCGGGAATTCTTCGCCACAGCCGTCACGTTCGTTCCGCCCCATCCGTCATACCGGTGACCTCGGCCGCAAGCCGGGGCCGACAAGTGACGACGAGTGACGACAAGTGACGACGAAGGAGCGGACGATATGACGAGCACCGATCTGCGCGGCGTGGTGGACGGCCGGGTGCTGCTGCCCGGCGACGACGGGTTCGAGCAGGCGAGCAGACCATGGAACCTGTCGGTCGAGCAACGGGTGGCCGCGGTCGTCGAGGCGGGGAGCGCCGAGGACGTCGCGGCCGTCGTCCGGTACGCCGCACGGTCCGGCCTGTCGGTGACCGCCCAGCCGAGCGGCCACGGCGCCTCGGGTGACGCCGAAGGAGTGATCCTGCTGCGCACGGGCGGGCTGGACGGCGTCGAGGTGCGCCCGGAGGAGCGGCTGGCCAGGGTGGGCGCCGGCGCGAAGTGGGGGAAGGTGCTGGCGGCGGCCGGGCCGCACGGCCTGACCGGGCTGGCCGGCAGCAGCCCCGTGGTGAGCGTGACCGGCTACACGCTGGGCGGCGGCCTGAGCTGGTTCAGCCGCAGGCACGGCTTCGCGGCCGACAGCGTGCGCTCTTTCGAGGTCGTCGGCACGGACGGCGAGCCGGCCACGGTGACCGCCGAGTCCGACCCCGCCCTGTTCTGGGCGTTGCGCGGCGGCGGCGGTGACTTCGCGCTGGTGACCGCGATCGAGTTCGGCCTGCACCCCGCGCCGCACCTGTACGGCGGCCGGATGATGTGGCCGGGGCACCGCACGCGCGAGGTGTTCGAGGCGTTCCGCGAGCTGACCGCCGAAGCGCCGGACGAGCTGGCCGTCTGGTTCAACCGGGTGCAGTTCCCGCAGGCGCCGCCCATGGTCGCGCTGGACGCCGCGTTCCTGGGCGGCGAGGACGAGGGGCGGGCGTTGCTCGGCCGCCTGGACAAGATCGACGATGTGATCGCCGACAAGCGCGGCCCGGTGGCCGTGGCCGACCTGGGCGACATCACCGCCGAGCCGACCGACCCGGCCCCCGGGCGCTCCCGCGCCGAGCTGCTGACCGGGCTGGACGACGCGGCGGTGGCGACGCTGCTGGACACACCGCTGGAGCCGCTGCTCGCGGTCCAGCTCAGGCACCTGGGCGGGGCGCTGGCCGTGAACCGTCCCGAGGCGGGGCCGAGCGGGCCGATCGCGGAGCCCTACCTGCTGTACATGCTCGGGCTCGCGCTCAACCCCGAGCTGTCCGCGGCCGTGGGCGCCGGGCAGGCCCGCCTCGTCGAGGAGCTGGGGGCGAAGGTGAGCGGGCGCAAGCCGTTCACGATGCTGGCTCCGGGGGAGCGGGCCGCGGACGCCTTCACCGCGGAGACGATCGGCCGGCTGCGCGAGATCAAGCGGGACCGGGACCCGCAGGGCGTGCTGCGGGCCAACTTCCCCGTCCTCGGCTGAGCCACCCGCACGCCGCGCCTCCGGCCGGATCCCCGCGGAGGATCCGGCCGGAGGCGAAGGGGGTCATCCCTGGATGCGCACTATTTGACGGCGCCGCTGGTGATCCCCGAGATGATCTTCCGCTGGGCGACCGCGAACACCACGATCAGCGGCAGGCTCATCAGCACCACGTAGGCGAAGATGAGATGCCAGTTGTCGAGGTAGAGACCCGCGCTGGCCACCCGGAAGAGGTTGAGCGGCAGCGTGTCCAGCCGCCCGCCGATGACGAAGAAGGCGTAGAAGACGTCGTTCCAGACGTACAGGCAGACCAGGATGGTGGCGGTGGCCAGCACCGGCCGCAGCAGGGGGAGCACCACCAGCCAGAAGACCTTGACCGGGGAGGCACCGTCCATCTCGGCCGCCTCCTCCAGCGAGGCCGGGATCGTGCGCACGAACCCGGTGACGAAGAAGATCACCGTGGACAGGTAGATGCCCATGTAGACGCCGATCATCCCGACCGCGGTGCCCGCCAGGCCGAGCTGGCGCAGCAACAGCACCACGGTCACGACGGCGGGCGGCAGCACGATGCCGCTGATGGCCAGCGCGTACAGGACGGCGTTGAGCCGGGTCGCGCGGCGGGCCAGGATCCAGGCGGCCATCGACCCGAACAGCAGCACGCCCGCCACGGACGGCGCCACGACGAGCAGGCTGCCGAGCGCCGCCCGCGGCACCTCGCCGTCGGCCCAGACCTGGCCGAGGTTCTCCAGCAGATGCCACTCTGTCGGAGGCGACAGGTCGGGCGTCAGCGCCTCGCCGCGCGACTTGGCGGCCGTGACCAGCACGAGCCAGAGCGGGATGCCGATGGAGCCGGCGACCAGTGCGACCGTGACCGCCGGCTGCAACCACGTCCAGAGCCGCGCGTCGCTCACGTTCGCGGATCTCACAGGACCTCCTCGCGCTTGCGCAGGAAGCGGATGACCGGGAAGGCCATCAGCGCCACCAGCAGGAACAGCACCAGGCTCATCGTCGTGGCCTGCGCGAACAGGCCCTGGCCGAAGGTGCGGTAGATGAAGATGTTCAGGATCTCCGTGGTACGCGCCGGCCCGCCGCCGGTGGTGGCCTGCGCGATGTCGAAGCCGTTCATGGAGCCCAGCAGCGCGGTCGCGACGTTGAACGTGATCGCGGGTGCCAGCAGCGGGAACCGGATCTCCCAGAACGTGCGCCACCGCGTGGCCCCGTCGATCCTGGCCGCCTCGGTGACGTCCTCCGGGATGGTCTTCAGCCCCGCCAGGTAGATGAGCATCGACAACCCCATCCACTTCCAGGAGTGGATCAGCGCGACCACGACGATCGTCCACGTGGTGTCGCCCAGCCAGGCGTAGTCCACCGTGGTCCCCAGCAGCGCGCCGAGCAGCTGGTTCACGCCGCCGGCCGGCTTGAGCAGGGCCTGGAAGACGTAACCGGCGGCGAGCGCGGACATCAGCACGGGGATGAGGAAGAACACCCTGGCCAGCCGGTTCAGCCGGGTGTCGCGTTCGAGGAGCACGGCCAGGCCGAAGCCGAACAGGTTCTGGAAGAGCGCCACCAGCACCGCGTACACGACCGTCACCCGCAGCGCGCGGAACAGCGTGCCGTTGCCGGCCAGGTCGGTGAAGTTGTCCAGGCCGACCGGCCGGATCCCGCTCTTGAAACCCGACCAGTCGGTGAAGGCGTAGATGAAGTTGAACAGGGTCGGCAGGAAGAAGAACACCAGCAGGATGGCGAACGCGGGCGCCATGAACCACAGCGGGTGCGTACGCCGCCTGACGGCCGCGCGCGGCGGCCGGCCGCGCGTCCCGGGACGGCGCGTGGCGCTCTCCCGCGTGATGGTCAGCATGTGCGCTCTCTCCTCAGAAGCCCGGCGCCCCGGCCGCCTTGGCGAGCTGGGCGAACTGCTCCTGCGTGGCCGATGCGACCTTCTCCGGCGTCATGGTCCCGGTGATCATGTCCGCCAGGTTCAGGTACAGGTCGGGGTTGGCGATCGCCAGCGCCTGCATCGAGCCGACCGACGCGGGCAGCGAGGCGTGCACGTCCAGCAGCGCCTGCGGCACGCCCTGCGGGCTGGGCACCGACGGCTGCAGCGAGACGGTGTTGCGGTCGGCCACGAAGTCCGGGTAGCCGGGCCCCATCCAGAACGCCAGCAGCTGCCGCGCCGCCGCCTCGCGCCGGGCGTCGCCCGTCCTGAACGCCACCAGCGCGTTGGACTGGTCGGGGATGAACGTGCCGACGTTCCCCGACGGCGAGATCGGGAAGAAGCCGATCTTCTCGTTCAGCGCCGCGGTGTCCGCCTTGGCCTGGAGCTGGCCGAAGAACGAGTTCACCTGCACGGCCATGGCCGCCTTGCCGGACAGCAGCGCCGCGCCCTGGTCCTCGAACGTCGCGGTCTTGATGTCGGCGTTGAACAGGCCCTCGTCGATCAGCGACTTGTACGTCTTGATCGCGCCGAGCACGGCCGGCCCGCCGAACGTCTCCTTACCCGTGTTGATCTTCTCCCACAGGCCGTCCTTGGCCGCGTCGGCGAGCTGGACCTGCACCCACCACTGGGTCGCCCACTTGTCGCCGGCCATCTCGAAGAACGGGGTGACCCCCTTGGACTTGAGCGTGCGCCCCAGCGCGACCATCTCGTCGAAGCTCTTCGGCGTGCCGGTGATCTTGTTGGCGGCGAACACCTCCTTGTTGTAGTAGACGCCTTCGACCGCGGGGCTGGTGATCAGCGCGGCGTACCTGGTGCCGTCCAGGACGCCGGTGATGTCGCGCAGGTCCGGCGCGAGCTGGGGCAGCCAGGGCGCGTCGTTCAGCGGCTGCAGGTTGGCCCTGGCGTTGATCGCGGTCAGCATGGACGCGGTCGGCTGCCAGAAGGCCAGGTCCGGCTTGTCGCCGGTGGCGACCTTGGTCTGGATGCCCTGCTCGTACGGGTCGGGGATCGTCACGACCTCGACCGTGGCCCCGGTGGCCTGCTGGAAGGACTCGACGACCCGCTTGGGCACGGTGTTGCTGTTCTGCGCCGCCCAGATCGTCAGCTTGACCCCGTCGAGTTTCGCCTTCGGGTCGGCCCAGGTCGCGGCGGCGCCCGTGCCGTCAGGGGCGGCCGGCGTCTCGACGGACGGGTCGCTGCAGGCGGCGAGCCCGAGCGCGAGCGTCGCCGCGGCGGCGAGTGCGGTCCATTTAGTGTTCATGGTCGTCTCTTTCGGGAGGTGGCGGTTTCAGGAGGTGGCCGCGCGGCGGATATCGAAGATCCGGGCGGAGAGCGGCTCGCCGCCGCGGACGGTGAGCGTCAGCACGCCGGTGCCGGGCTCCCAGCGGTGGTCCCAGGCCGGCAGGTGGCGGGGATAGCGCACGTCGATGTCGACCGGCCCGCCCCGCAGCTGCGGGAGCTCCAGCCGTACGGACTCGGCGGGGGCCGATCCGGCCGGGGCGCGGCGCCAGACGCCGAGATGGGTGGTGTCGCCGGCGCGCAGGCCGAGGGCGAGCCAGGGATCGTCCCAGCCCGGCAGCCCGAGCGGCCACACCGGCGTGGCCCGCGCCAGCTCGTGCCTGATCGCCCGGTGACCGGCCACGGCCGCGCGCACCGATGCGAGCTGCCCCGCGCTCATCCCGTCCAGGTGGCCGGACAGGTAGAGGCGGCCCAGCATGCCGGTGCACAGCGCGAACGCCAGCTCCTCCGCCGTCATGTCGGGCTGCGGGTAGGCCCAGCTCGCCGACTGCTCGGGCAGCACCGACATCGGCGCGGCCACCGCGATCGGCGGGTAGCGGCGGAAGTCCTGCTGGTCGCTCGTGGACTGCAGGTGCAGCCTGGACAGCAGCGCGTAGTCCATGCGCATGGCGCCGGACGCGCAGTTCTCCAGGATGAGCCCGGGATGCCGGGCCAGCACGCCGTCCAGCCACGCCAGGTGCGCGCGGTTGCAGGCCAGCAGCCCGTCGCCGGGGCTGTCGGCGTCGAGGTCGGTGCCCGCGCCCGGGTCGATGTTGTAGTCCAGTTTGAAGTAGCCGACGCCCAGCTCCTCCACCAGCCGGTCCACGACCTGGTCCAGGTGCGCGACCGCGCGGGGGTGGCGCAGGTCGAGGTGGTGGCGGCCGTGCTCGGTCAGCCGCACGCCGCCCCGCTGCAGGAACGCCTCCGGCGGCAGCTTGTCGGCCATCGGGCTGCGCACCCCGATCACCTCCGGCTCCAGCCACAGGCCGGGCACCATGCCCAGCGCCCGGATGTGGCCGAGGACCTCCTCGATGCCGCGCGGGAACCTGCTCTGCGACGGCTGCCACTCGCCGACGCTGTCCCACCAGGTGCCGTCGTCGTCGTACCAGCCGGCGTCCACGCAGAACACCTCGGCCCCCGCGCCGGCCGCGGCCTCGATCAGCGGCCGCAGCTTGTCGGTGGTCGGGTCGCCCATCAGCGTGTTCATGTAGTCGTTGAACACCACCGGCAGCCGCTCCCTGTCGGGGTGCGGCCGGACGATGGCCCGCCGGTGCCCGGTCAGCGCCGCCGCGGCGCCCTCCAGGCCGTCGTCGGACACCGCGACCGACACCGGCACCGTGGTGAACGACTCACCGGGCGCCAGCCGCCGGTGCCACTGGTGGTCGACGTCGGTCGGCCCGAGCAGCGCGACGTAGGGCCCGCCGAGCCGCTCTCCGACCTCCCAGCGCCAGGCGCCGTTGTGCTCGATCTGCCACAGCCACGCCCGCCCGCCGTCGCGGTCGATCAGCCCGCCCGTGGGCAGGCTGCCGCCGGTCGACCAGGTGCCGGTGCTGACGACCGCGAGCCGGCCGCGGCCGTCCTGCCCGTGCGCGGCCAGGCCCAGATCCGGTACGGCGTGCGCCCGCAGCGGCTCCCGGGTCCAGCGGCTCTCGCCGAGCCATTCGCTCGCCGCCCGCACGACGTCGGCCGACTCCACCGAGCCCGCGAAGGCGGCGGCGAAAGAGGTCACGCCCAGCAGCAGCACGGGCTCCTCGCCGCGGTTGGTCACCCGCGTCCAGACCTGGAAGGCGGCGACGCCGTCCGCCGAGCGGAAGAACACCTCGGCGTCCAGCCCGCTGACCGCGTCGTGCAGGTCCAGCCGCAGGACGTGCCACCGGCCTTCCCTGCACTGGTCGCAGCCCCGGTAGGCGAGCCGCTCGCCGGCCGCCGTCCGGGAGAAGCGGTGCGAGGCGCGGGCCCGGCCCTCGCCCGGAAGCAGCAGCTCCACCAGCGGCTGCGCCGCCCTGGACCGGGGCTCGGCCGCCTCCGGTCCGCCGCAGGTCACGGACCGCACGCCGACCGGGCCGTCGGGTGAGACGTCCAGCACGACCCGCAGGTGCGGATGGCCCCAGACGACGCTGCTGTTCATGGACATCAAGCTGCTGCTCCCTGTGGTTCTAGCCGACCGGTGCGGCGATCTGGATGAGGTCGATGTCGGGCGCGTAGCCGGTGGAGGCGTTGCCGAACGTGATCGTGTTGGCGCCCGCGGCGAGGGTGACGTCGACGACCGTGGTGCGGTAGTTCGACCAGCCCAGCGTGTTGCGGAAGTAGTGCCGCACGGTGGCGCCGCCGTTGACCGAGATGTCGGCGTAGCGGTCGACGATGTTGGTGTTGTAGTTGGTCGCGCCCTCGCCCAGCTCGCCGTTGGCGTACGTGACGACCATGCGGTAGCGGCCCGCGGCCGGGACGGTCACGTTGTTGAAGCGCAGCGTGCTGGCCGCGCCCGCGCCGATGTAGCCGACGTAGGCGCCGCCCGAGGCGGCCGAGTTGGCCGACACCCTGGCCGCGCCGCTCAGCGTGTTGGCGGCGGACTCCGCCTGGTACGAGGTGATCGTCCCGGTGGTCGCGGCGAGGTCGAGGTAGTCGATGTTGACCGCGTCCCGGTCGTCGGACGCGTAGGCGTTGACCTCCAGGCGGTTGATGCCGGCGGTCAGGAACACCTTGGTCGTGACGGTGTTCCAGGTGTTCCAGTCGGCGGTGCCGGGCAGCGTGACGTCGATGAGGTCGGAGCCGTTGAGCCGGAGCCGGGCCGAGCGGCCGGCCGGGGCGCCGGTGTACGGGCCCGCCGAGTAGCGCAGCGCCGCATTGTAGTAGCCGTCCGACGGCGCCGTCACCACGAACTTGGTGCTCGCGGTGGTGCTGCCGCCGTACCCCTCGGTGAAGGAGGTGCCGGAGTAGCCGGTGTTCGGGCCGTAGGTGACGCGGGCGGAGCCGGACAGCGCCGCGTACTCGGCCTCATAGCGGGAGCCGGCGGGGGAGACGTCCTTGTCGGGGGTGACGATCACGTGGTAGGCCGAGGAGCCCTTCAGCCCGGTCAGCGGGATCGTGATCTGGCCCCCGGAGGCGGTGAAGTCGGACTCGCTGACCCGGTACGGGCCGGGGGAGGGGTTCAGCCCGGTGTCGTCGACGCCCCAGACGGTGGCGTGGACCCGGCCGCCCAGGTCCGACGGGAGGCCCTTGACCACGAGGTTCGTGTCGTAGGAGCCGCTCGCCGGGTTGTTGCCGCCGAAGATCACCCGCGCCTGCTTCTTGGCCGGGTCGAAGGCCGCCAGCGCCTGGAGCGAGCCGCCGGGCGCGGGCGGGGTGACGGCCACGGTGGTGCCGGTCAGCTCGCCGTACCACTTGTAGAGCCACCAGCCGCCGGTCGCCTGGTTGTTCCTGGTGACCAGGTCGTTGAGCCCGCCGGCCGTCGTCCAGTACGCCAGGCAGCCGTCCACCTTGCTGTTCTCGAACTTGGCCACGAACTGCACCAGGTTGCCCGGCACGCCCAGATCCCCGGACGAGCGGCCGTACTCGTTGATCGAGATGGGCCGGGCGGCGATGCCGAGCGCGGACTCGATCGCCCGGTAGTCGGCGTAGTGGGCGTCCCAGCTCGTGAAGAAGTCGTTGCCCAGCTCGTGCCAGGTGGTGACGTGGGGGAGCACGTTGTTGTCGCGGGCGTACGTCATGAACGCGCGCAGGTCGGCCGAGCGGTAACTGGCGAAGTTCGGGCCGGCGATGCGGGCGGACGGGTCGATGGAGCGGATCTTCTGGTAGACGGCCTTGTAGTCGTTGAGGAAGGCGGTCAGGTTGCCGGCGTACCAGATCTGGTCGGGCTCGTTGAACGGGACGTAGACGTAGGAGGAGCGGTACGGGTCGGCGACGACCTTCCGCGCCATCGTGTCCACCTTGGCCAGATAGTCGGCGATGCCGAGGTTCTCGTACGGCCATTGCTTGTAGACGTCCTGCAGGTAGATCTGGATGTCGCGGCCGCCGGCGCGCTTGAACATGGGGGCGATCTTGAGCGCGTCGCCGTTCGGGTGCTGCAGGCCGCCGGGCGCCTTCTGGGCGGTGACCTGGGGTTTGAGCGCGGCGAGCATGGTCTCGTTCGGGATGCCCTCGTCGCCCAGCCCGTACAGGAAGCCCGTGGCGCCGTAGCGCAGCGCGCCCGTGCTCGTCGCGAGGTCCACGACGATCTGGGACGCGGCGATCATGGTCGCCGCCGTGGTGGGCGTCGAGGGCAGCGCGCTCATGATGACGGCCGCCGCCAGTGCCATCGACCAGGCATTTTTCCTCCTCATGATGGGACAGCCTCCTTGCGTGCTGGGCTGGTCGAGCCCATTGGGGGGTACACGGAGGTGCGGGATGTGACCGGTCACATCCACTGATGCATGAGTGTGATCGGTCACATGCCGAAGAAAAAGAGGGCGTTACCAGGTTGTTACCGGTAAATGTCGCGGAGGGCGGCGCACAGGTGGCTACAAGCGTTGGCCTACAATTGTTGTCATGCCTTTCACCGAGCGCTCGGCCGCCACCCGGACCTCCATCCTCGCGGCCGCCAGGAAACTGCTGATCGAGCGCGGCTACGAGGCCATGACGATCCGGGCGGTCGCCGCACAGGTCGGCGTGGACCCGTCGATGGTCATGCGCTACTACGGCAGCAAGGCCGGGTTGTTCGGCGCCGCCGTGGACGTGGACCTGCGGCTCGACCAGGTCCAGCGGCCGCCGGTGGACCGGATGGGGGAGCTGCTCGTCCGGCACTTCCTGGCCCGCTGGGAAGGCGACCTGTCGGACGACGTGCTGATCCTGCTGCTGCGCTCGGCCAGCACGAACCCGATGGCCGCCGAGCGCATGCGCGAGGTGTTCGAGACGCAGATCGCCGCGTTCGTCGCCCGGGCGACCGGCGCGGACGACGCCGCCTACCGGGCGGGGCTGGCCAGCACGCAACTGCTGGGCCTGGCCCTCACCCGCTACGTCCTGGAGTTCCCGCCGATGGTGAGCGCGGACGTGGACACGCTGGTCCGCGACATCGGCCCCGCCGTCCAGCACTACCTGACCGGCACCTGAGACGGCGGGCCTGGGAATCGTGACCGGCGTTTGGGGCGGCGGGCTGGGAGTCCTGACCGGCTTTTGGGACGGGAGACTCGGAAATCGTGACCGGCTTTTGGGACGGCGGACCTGGGAATTGTGACCGGCTTTTGGGACGGCGGACTCGGGAATCCTGACCGGCTCCTGAGGCGGCGGACCCGGGAAAACCGGATGACAGGCGGCGGGATCCGGCGCACGCTGAGGGCTCCGACGGTGTGCTGACACCCAAGGGGGGACTCCCATGATCGACGCCGACAGCGTGGCGAAGTACGACCTCCCGGGCCACCTGCGATCCGTGCCGGACGAGATCGAGGTCACCGGCCTGCCCGTCACCGGCGCCCTGCCGCCCGAGCTCACCGGCCGCTACGTCCGCAACGGCCCCAACGCCCTGCCCGGCCAGACGACCGCGCAGCCGCTGGCCGGCCCCGGCATGCTGCACGGGGTGCGCCTGCGCGCCGGCCGCGCCGAGTGGTACCGCAACCGGTGGGTGCGCACGGGAGCGTTCCAGGGCCGGAGCTTCGTGACCGCGGACGGCCGGCTCGACCTGACCGCCACCTCCGCCAACACGCACGTGATGCGGCACGCCGACCGCATACTCGCCCTGGTCGAGGTCGGGCTGCCGCACGAGGTCACGCCCACGCTCGACACCGTGGGCCCGTGCGACTTCGGCGGGCGCCTCACCACGGCCATGACCGCGCATCCCAAGCTCGACCCGGTCACCGGCGAGCTGCACTTCTTCGGGTACGGCATGCGCCCGCCCTACCTGACCTACCACCGCCTCGACGCGGCCGGCGCGCTCGTGCACAGCCAGGAGATCGAGGTGCCCACCGGCACGATGATGCACGACTTCGCCATCACCGAGCACTACGTGGTCTGGCTGGACCTGCCGGTCACGTTCCAGTGGGGGCTGGCCGGGGGGCCTGTGCCGTACCAGTGGGACGACGCCTACGGCGCGCGCCTCGGCATCATGCGGCACGACGAGCCGGGCGCGCGGGTGCGCTGGTTCGGGATCGACCCCTGCTACGTCTTCCACGTGGGCAACGCGTACGAGGACGCGGAGGGGCGGATCGTGCTCGACGCCGTACGCTACGCGCCGGCCGACTTCGCCGCCATGTGGCGCGTCGCCCGTGCCATGGACATGACGCTCGCCGCCGGCCGCTCCGTGCTCCACCGCTGGATCCTCGACCCGGCCGGCACCGGCGTCACCGCCAGGGAGGAGCAGCTCGACGACCGGTCGGTGGAGATGCCGACCATGAACGACACCCGCGTGGGCCGGCCCGCGCGCTACCTCTACACGATCATCGGCGGCGCGCCGAACAGCCAGGACGACTGCGCCATCGTCAAGTACGACATCGAGTCGGGCAAGAGCACCTCCTACGACCTCGCGCCCGAGGTGGCAATCGGCGAGGCGGTGTTCGTACCGTCTTCGGGCGGGCCAGGAGCTCCGGAGGGGCCGCGCGGCGAGGACGACGGCTGGCTCATCTCGATCGCCACCCTGCGCGACGGCAGCGCCTCGCAACTCCTGGTGCTCGACGCCACCGATCTGCCGGCCGGCCCCGTGGCCTCGGTGGAGCTGCCGCGCGGCGTGCCGACCGGATTCCACGGCTCCTGGCTCCCGGACGAGGTCTGAGGCGGCCTGCTCCCCGGCGGGTTGAGTGAGTGGACGAGGTGGTGAGTCGGCCATTCCTGGCGGGTTGCGTGAGCGGACGAGGTGGGGAGCCGACCCCTTCTACCGGGAGTCGCGGGTGCGTGAGCGGTAGCCTGCAATCTTGGCCAGGTTGCCGCAGCGGTCCATCGAGCACCAGCGCCGCCGCCGCGCCTGCGAGTCGTCGAGGAACAGCAGCGAGCAGCCGGGGTTCTCGCACTCCTTGACCCGCTGGATGAGCGGCCCGCCGGCCAGCAGCACCGCGTCTCTGGCGACCGTGGCCAGCGCGGCGGGCGCCACGTGCCCGGCCTGCCGCTCCAGCACCGGACCCGCGGGGGTGAGGACGAGCCGGGGCGCGAGGTCCGGCCGGGCAGCCGCAGCGTTGACCTCCTCCACATCGGCGTCCCCCGGAGGTACCCCCCGCATGGCGGCCGTCAGCATGCGGTAGACCGCTTCGCGCAGCGTGCGGGCGTGCGCCAGGTCGAGCGGCGTGATCTCGCCCGGCTCGGGGTGCAGCCCGGACTCGGCGATCCAGCGACCGAGGGCGGCGGGGTCGGGCAGCCGCTCGAAGGCGTCCGCGTGCCGCTTGCCGAGGGTGGCGGCGAAGTCGAGGCAGGGGCGCCCGCCGATGAACGGGAACGCCATCCGGGGGTCACCTGGAGAGCGGGTCATGACCGAATCCTACCCGACTTGACACCCGTTCATACGGTGTCACAGGATGACACCTATTCAACCAGTGTCAACGAGACGGGTGCGGATATGCGTGCGGTGCGGATCGACGAGTTCGGCGGGCCTGAGGTCCTGGTCGCCGGGGAGATGCCGGACCCGGTGGCGGGCCCCGGCGAGGTCCTGGTGCGGGTCGAGGCGGCGGGGGTCAACCGGGCGGACGCGCTCCTCCGCTCGGGCTCCTACCACCGGGCGGGCCGGCCGCCGCTGGTCCCCGGCTTGGAAGGGGCCGGGACCGTGGTCGCCGTGGGAGCCGGCGTGACCGGCCTCGAGCCGGGCCAGCAGGTCATGGCGCTGGGCGCCGGGCTGTACGCGGAGCTCGCGGCGGTGCGCGCGGAGCGGGTGGCCCCGCTGCCCGGCGGCGTCGGTCTGGTCGAGGCCGCCGCGCTGCCCGTCGCCTGGCTGACCGCGTGGTACTGCCTGCGACACCTGGCGGGGCTGGGGGAGGGGGAGACGGTGGTGGTG
>NZ_VCKX01000147.1 GCF_005889725.1 Nonomuraea zeae | reverse complement strand
CTTCCCCGGCCCGGCGCCCAGCTCCGCCGCGAGTCCCTTCCCTGACTCCGCCCCGGGCCCTTTCCCCGGCCCGGCCCAGGGCCTCGGCCCGGCTCAGGGCCCCTTCCCTGGCTCGGCGCCCGGCTCGGCCTCGGGCCCCTTCCCAGGCGTCGCTTCGGGTCACTACCCCGGCGCCACCCCCGGTTCCGGCTGGGATCCTCGCTCCGGCCCGGCGGGCGGTTCTGGCAGGGATCCCTTCTCCGGCCCAGCGCCCGGTTCTAGTACGGGTTCCCTCTCCCTCCATGCGCCCGACTCTCATCTCGGTGCCGCGCCCGGGGAGCGGGCGGCGAGGCCCGTCGGGGTGGCCATCGGCGTCACGGCGCTGATCGTCGTGCTGGCGGCAGGGCTCCTGTGCGCCTGGCCGTGGATCGACGGCCTGCTGGCCCTGCCCGACACCCCCGCGGCCGGCCTGCGCACGCAGCTGAACACCTGGCCGCCGGCGGTCGCGGGCGCGCTCGTCTCGGTCGGAGTCGCCTACCTGGCCGCGCTCGGCATCGGCGGCCTGCGCCCGCTCGGACGGGGGAGCGAGTGGCTGCTCCTGCTGTTCGCGCCCTGGCTGTTCGTCGGCACTGGCCCGCTCGGCGTCGCCAACTGGCAGAACATCCGCAGCCTGGGCCTGATCGACACCTTCGTCGCGCTCATCCCGCCCGTCCTGGTGAGCGTCCCCGCCCTGCTGGTGCTCACGCTGCTGTGCAAGGGCCTGGCCGAGCGCAATGGCAGGGACTTCTTCAGCGGCGTGTTCCTGCCCTCCCTCCCCATGGCGGGCATCCTCGCCGGAGCGGTCGCCCTGATGAACGCCCAGGACCTGCTCTGGCCGCTGCTGGTCGCGCAGAAGCCCGAGCTGTTCACCGCCCCCGTGGCGCAGCTGGCCCAGGTCAGCGCCTACTCCACGACGGCTTCCGACGTCGGCGCGGCCACGCCGCTGGTCGCGGTCGGCGTCGCGCTGATCGCCGTCGTGGCCGCGCAGGTGTTCTACCTGGACAGGCTCGCCATCACGACCCAGGCCGCGACGACCGGCACGACAAACGGTTCGCGGCCACGTACGCCTGCTGCATAGGTTGGATGCTTGTGGAGATTCGAGACTTGACCGCAGAGGACCTCGACGACGTCCTCGACCTGCGCAAGCGTTCGTTCGGCCTGCTGTCCGCGGCCGACCAGGAGAGCTGGCGCCGTGCCGTGACACCGGTCCTTTCCGAGGGCCGTTACCTCGGCGCCTTCGACGGGTCCAGGCTCGCCGCCGCCGCCCGGCTGCGCCAGTTCACCCAGTGGTGGCACGGCAGGCCGCAGCCGATGGCCGGGATCGCGGGCGTCACCGTCAACCCCGAAGACCGTGGCCGCGGCCTCGGCACCTTGATCATGCGCGCTGTCATCGACCGTGGCGTGGCGCTCGGGGACGCCGTCTCCGCGCTCTATCCGGCCACCACGGCCATCTACCGCGCGATCGGTTACGAGCACGCCGGAGCCCAGTACAACGTGACGATCCCGGCGGAGTCGCTGCGCCACATCCGGCCGTCCGGGCAGGTCAAGCTGCGCAGGATGGGCCCGGGCGACGCCGCGGAGCTCGTCTCGATCCTGCACCGCGTGCACGGCGCCGCCCGCGCCAGCGGGCCCATCTGCTGGGACGAGAAGACCTGGAGCCACTGGCTCGCCGACGAGGACGACTTTCTCTATCTCGCCGACGACGGCTTCGTCATCTACCGCTGGCGCGGCGACGACATGCAGGTCGACAACCTCGTCGCCGGGTCGGCCGAGACGATGCGTGCCCTTTGGTCCATGGTGGGCAGCTCGTCCTCGATCGCGCGCGACGTCATCGCGCCGCTGGCGCCCGACGACCCGGTGCTGTGGATGCTGCGCGAGCGGACGAAGGAGCAGGTCAAGCAGGTCCGGTGGATGTTCAGGGTGCTTGACGTCGCCGCGGCGGTCGAGCGCAGGGGCTATCTGGAGCACTTGGCACGCGAGGCCGTCGTCACCGTGAACGACCCGCTGCGGGGGAGCGGCACGTGGCGGCTGGAGTTCTCGGGCGGATCGGCCGCGGCCACTCCGGTCGACGGGCCCGGCGGTGGGCCCGCCGATGGGCTGGGCAGCGGGCAGGCGGATGGGCTCGGTCGCGGGCGGAGCGACGGGCCCGGCGTTGTGCTGAGCGTGAACGGCTTCTCGGCCCTGTACGCCGGAATCCCGTCGGCCACGCTCCGGATCGCCGGGCTCATGTCCGGAGATGACCGATACGACGAGACGCTTGACGCGGCCTTCGCCGCCAAGCCGTACATGCTCGACTACTTCTGAGCCCCGTTCCCGGCTGCACACAGGCGTTTCCCGGTGCATGGCCACCTCAGCCGGGGTAGAGTCTCGTGCCGAACAGATGTTCGGCGGGCGCGGGGAGGGCATGCCGGTGCGGGTGATGGGCGTCGATCCGGGGCTGACCCGGTGCGGTCTGGGCGCTGTCGAAGGGCGGCCGGGCGCACCACTGACGCTGGTGGCCGTCGGGGTGGTGCGCACGGGGGCCGACGAGGAGCTCGGCACGCGGCTGGTCGACATCGAGGCCGGGATCGAGCGCTGGCTCGACGACGTCCGGCCCGACGCGGTCGCGGTCGAGCGCGTCTTCAGCCAGCACAACGTACGCACCGTCATGGGCACCGCGCAGGCGGCGGGCATCGCCGTGCTCTGTGCCGCCAGGCGCGGGCTGCCCGTGGCGCTGCACACGCCGTCAGAGGTCAAGGCCGCCATCACGGGCAGCGGCACCGCCGACAAGAAACAGATCGGCACCATGGTCACCCGCCTGCTGCGGCTGGCCGAGATGCCCAAGCCGGCCGACGCGGCCGACGCGCTCGCCCTGGCGATCTGCCACATCTGGCGTGGCGGCGCCCAGCACCGCCTGGCCGAGGCGCTGGCCAGGGCCACCAGGAAGGACGGCAGGTCGTGATCGCGTCGGTGGCGGGCAAGGTGGCGGCGATCGCGCCCGACGGAGCCGTGATCGAGGTGGGCGGCGTCGGCATCCTCACCCACTGCACGCCGGGCACGCTGGCCACGCTCCGGGTGGGCGAGGACGCGCGGCTGGCCACGTCGCTGGTGGTGCGTGAGGAGTCGCTCACCCTCTACGGCTTCGTGAGCGACGACGAGCGGGCCGTGTTCGAGCTGCTGCAGACGGCCAGCGGCGTGGGGCCCAAGCTGGCTCTGTCCATGCTCGCCGTCCACACGCCCAACGCGCTGCGGGTCGCCGTCGCCAGCGCTGACCTCAAGGCGCTCACGAAGGTGCCGGGGATCGGGCAGAAGGGCGCCCAGCGGATCGTGCTGGAGCTCAAGGACCGGCTCGGGACGCCGGAGGAGGCGGTCAACGCCGCGCTCAACGGGGAGCGGCGGGTGGCGGTGTGGCGCGACCAGGTCCACTCGGGGCTGGTGGGGCTGGGCTACTCCAGCAAGGACGCCGACGAGGCGATCGCCGTCGTGGAACCGGACGCCGACGCCGAGACGGCCGCCGGTCGCCAGCCACAGGTCGCGGCACTCCTGAAGGCCGCGCTGCGCGCTTTGAGCGTCCGATGAGCATCAGCCGGCCCACCGCCGACGGCCCACCCGGACACGTCCCCCGTCACCACGGAAGCAGCCCTGGCCTGCGGCATACGGCTCGCCCGCACGCCATCGGGCGCTGGGCTCGCACACCTGGTGCTGGGCGCTGGGCTCGCTCGCACGGCGCCGAGCGCGGGAATCGCCGACACGGCGCAGGACGTGAAGCTCGCGTGCGCAGGACCGCGGGCTTGGCCTGCGCGTACGGCATCGGGCGCGAGGTTTGCCTCCACGGTGGAGGACCCGGGGCCCGCGCGCACGGCGCCGAGCCCGATGGTCGTCTGCCCGGCGCAGGACTTGGGGCTCGTGTGCACGGTGGTGGGCTTGGGGTCCGCGTGCGGATTGCTGGACTTGGGGCTCGTCTGCACGTCACCCCGGGCCGGGTTTGCGCTGGTGGGTGGTCTGAAGGCCGTGTAGGCGGGCGGTTCGGGGTACGCGCCGGGCGTTGGGTGGGTGCGCAGGCCGCTAGCGTTGAGGCCGTTGGGCGGAGGTGTGGGCGTGGAGTTTGAGCGGGACCTGGTGTCCCCCGATGTCGCGGGCGACGAGCTGCAGATCGAGGCGGCGCTGCGGCCCAAGCGGCTCGGCGAGTTCATCGGCCAGGGACGCGTGCGCGAGCAGCTCTCCCTCGTGCTCGAAAGCGCGCTGCGCCGCCGGTTGCCGCCCGACCACGTGCTGATGAGCGGCTCCCCGGGGCTCGGCAAGACCACCCTCGCCATGATCATCGCGGCCGAGCTCAACGCCCCGCTCAGGATCACCTCGGGCCCCGCGCTGGAGCGGGCGGGCGACCTCGCGGCCATCCTGTCCACGCTGGCCGAGGGCGAAGTGCTGTTCATCGACGAGATCCATCGCATGGCCAGGCCCGCGGAGGAGATGCTCTACCTCGCGATGGAGGATTTCCGGGTCGACATCATCGTCGGCAAGGGTCCGGGCGCCACCGCGATCCCGCTCGACATCGCGCCGTTCACGCTGGTCGGCGCCACCACCCGGGCCGGCCTGCTGCCCGCGCCGCTGCGCGACAGGTTCGGCTTCACGGCCCACATGGACTTCTACGAGGTCGGCGAGCTGGAGCAGGTCCTCTACCGCTCGGCCAAGCTGCTCGGCGTCAACCTGCCCGACGAGGGCGCCCACGAGATCGCCAGGCGATCCAGAGGCACCCCCCGCATCGCCAACCGGCTGCTGCGACGGGTCCGGGACTTCGCCGACGTCCGTGCCGACGGGCTGATCAACCAGGAGATCGCCTCGGCCGCGCTCAACCTGTACGAAGTCGACGCCGAAGGGCTCGACCGGCTCGACCGGGCGGTGCTCGGGGTGCTGCTGAAGAAGTTCGGCGGCGGCCCCGTCGGCCTTTCCACGCTGGCGGTGGCCGTGGGGGAGGAGCCGGAGACCGTCGAAGTGGTCGCCGAGCCGTTCCTCGTACGGCAAGGTCTGCTGGCCAGGACGCCGCGCGGCCGGGTCGCGACCGCCGCCGCCTGGAACCATCTCGGGATGACACCACCCCCAGACGCGTTCGGAGCGTCGCTTTTCGACTGATCACATTACGGTTGCAACCGTTTCAATATGGGAACTTCCCCGCGCGCCGGAACGCTGCCTCGTTGCCGCGTTTCGCAACAACCGCCTACACTCCGTGGCTTGGCTGGCTGTGTAGGCTGACGGGCTGAGCGGCGCGGCCCGAAGCAACGCACGGAATTTCCGGCGCGAGGCCGGTGTCAACTTCTTGTACGACAATGGAAGGTCGCCCCTTATGGACATGGGACAACTCGGAAGCATCCTGCCGCTGATCCTTCTGGTGGTGGTGTTCTACTTCCTGCTGATCCGCCCTCAGCGCAAGCGTCAGCAAGAGGCGGCCCAGATGCAGAACTCTCTGACCCCGGGCGCCCGGGTCATGACCACGACGGGCCTGTTCGGCACCGTGGTGGCGGTGGACAATGAAGACGTGATCCTCGAGGTCGCGCCCGGGATCGAGACCCGTTGGGTGAAGGCCGCCATCGGCCGCGTCGTCACCCCCGGCGACGCTCCCGTGGCGGACGAGCCGGTGGCCCACGAGGCCGGGCTCGACGAGGACGGCAAGAAGGAGTCCGAGGCCACCGTGGATCGCAACGGCGACCAGGACTCCAGCACCAAGCAGTCCTGACTAAGCTCTGCGACAAACTCCTATCTGAAAGAATCGACGACCAGTGGCCCGACCGACCAGCCGCCACAGCCGACCGGGGCGAACGCTCCTGGTGCTGCTGGCGCTCATCCTCGCCCTGGGCGGGACGATGTTCCTGCAGAAGGCGTTCACGCCCAAGCTGGGACTCGACCTCGCCGGCGGCACGACGGTGACTCTGTCGCCCGTGACTCAGAACAACGCGGCTCCGCCTGAGGAGATCCTTGACCGCGCGGTCAACATCATCCGCGACCGAGTCAACGGAACCGGCATCTCCGACGCGGAGGTCGCCAAGTCCGGCGACAACATCATCATCTCCATCCCGGGCGTCGGACAGAGCGAGGCCGTCAAGCTGGTCGCCACCACTGCGGAGCTGCGCTTCCGCCAGGTGCTGGCCATGGCGGCCACGCAGGTCCCGCAGGACCTCGCCACCAACGCGCCCACGCCGAGCGCGTCGACCTCGGGGGCGCCGTCGGCCAAGCCGTCCGCGTCGCAGCCGGCCGGCACCCCGAAGCCGAGCACTTCGGCCTCGGCGCCGCAGCCCAGCACGTCTCCCACGGGTAAGGCGCTGTCGTCGGCGCTCACCCAGGCGACCCCCGCTCCGTCGCCCACGGCCACGCAGAGCGGTCAGAAGCAGCAGGAGACGAGCGGCCAGAAGCAGCAGGAGACGAAGAAGGGCCAGGACGCGAAGTCCTCCCCGACGGCGTCGCCGAGCGCGCAGGCCAGCACGCCGCCCGCCGAGGACCCGACGGCCGGCATCAACACCCAGGGCATCGACCCCGCGGTGCTGGCCCAGTTCAACAAGCTCGACTGCGCCGACCCGGCCAACCGCGGCCAGGGCGTCCAGGACGACCCGAACAAGCAGTACGCCGGCTGTGAGACCGACGGCAGCTACAAGTACGTGCTCGACGTCGCCAAGGTCGTCGGCACCGACATCGACACGGCCTCGGCGGGCATCCGCCAGGGCACCACCGAGTGGATCGTCCAGCTCGACTTCAAGAGCAAGGGCGCGGCCGAGTGGAGCACGCTCACCACCGCCGCCTACAACTCGCAGGAGCCGCGCAACAAGGTCGCGGTCGTGCTCGACGGCGTCGTCATCACCGCCCCCAACATCATTAGCCCGATCCCCGGCGGGCGGGCCGAGATCACGGGCGGCTTCGACCAGATCAGCGCCACCAACCTGGCCGACCAGCTCAAGTACGGCGCGCTGCCGCTGAAGTTCAACCGCAGCTCGATCGACACGGTCTCCTCGACCCTGGGCCAGGACCAGCTCGAAGGCGGCCTGGTCGCCGGTCTGATCGGTCTCGCGCTCGTGGTCGTCTACTGCCTGCTCTACTACCGGGGCCTGGGCATCGTGGCGGTGCTGAGCCTCGTGATCGCGACGATCATCACGTACACGGCGGTGGTCGTGCTCGGCCACAACGCCGGGTTCCGGCTGTCGCTGCCGCACATCATCGGCTTGGTGGTCTCGATCGGCATCACCGCCGACTCCTTCATCGTGTACTTCGAACGCATACGTGATGAGATGAAGGAGGGCCGGCGCTCGCTCCGGGCGGCCGTCGAGGTGGCCTGGGTCCGTGCCCGGCGCACGATCCTGATCGCCGACGCCGTCATGTTCATCGCCGCGATCGTCCTGTACTTCCTGGCGGTGGGCGGTGTGGCCGGGTTCGCGTTCGCCATGGGCCTGACCACGTTGATCGACATCGTGGTGGTGTTCCTGTTCACGAAGCCGTTCATCGCCCTGCTGGCGAGGGTGAAGTTCTTCGCCAAGGGGCACCCGTTGTCCGGTCTCGACGCCGAGCGCATGAGCGAGGTCGGCACGACCGGCCGCACGACCACTCCGCAGGAGGCCTGAGATGGGATTGGGGCGTCGCCTCTACCGCGGCGAGATCGACGTCGACTTCGTCGGCAAGTGGAAGCTCTGGTACAGCCTGTCCGGCTTCCTGCTGCTCATCTCGCTGGCGGGTCTGCTGATCAACGGGCTCAACCTGGGCGTGGAGTTCACCGGCGGTTCGGTCTTCTCGTTCAAGGCGCAGACGGCCAACATCGAGCAGGTGCGGGCCGCGTTCCAGGACGAGGGCGTGCACCAACCGATCGTGCAGACGGCCGGCGACCGCTGGCGGGTCACCACCGAGACTCTCTCGGAAAGCACCATGAACCAGGTGCAGACCGCCATCGCCAAGGACTTCAGCGTGCCCACCAACCAGGTCGACATTCAGTCGATCGGTGCGTCCTGGGGCGGTGAGGTGTCGCAGAAGGCCTGGATAGGCCTGGGCGTGTTCATGCTGGCGATCATCCTGTACCTGTCGATGGCGTTCGAGCCGAAGATGGCGCTGGCCGCCATCGTCGCGCTCATCCACGACCTCGTCATCACGGCCGGCGTCTACGCCTGGTCCGGCTTCGAGGTCACGCCCGCGACGCTGCTGGGCTTCCTGACCATCCTCGGTTATTCGCTCTACGACGCGGTCGTGGTGTTCGACATGATCAAGGAGGTCACGGCCAAGCTGGGACACACGTCCAAGCAGACCTACTCGATGGCGGCCAACAACGCGCTCAACCACACGCTGATCCGGTCCCTGAACACGTCGCTGGTCGCGATCCTGCCGGTGGCGGCGATCCTGTTCATCGGCACCACGCTGCTGGGCGCGGGCACGCTCAAGGACCTGTCGCTGGCGCTGTTCGTGGGCATGATCGTCGGCACCTACTCGTCGCTGTGCGTGGCCACGCCGCTGCTGGTGACGCTGAAGGAGCGGGAGCCGAAGTACCAGGCCATCGCCAGGAGGCTCGCCTCCACGGGGGCCGGCAAAGGGGCGAAAGGCTCCAAAAGCGCGGCCGTAGCCAAGGGTTAGCCCGCGGCCGGCGGCCGGTAGCCGGGTACCCGGTAGCCACAGCTTCATCCGACGACGCCCTCACCCTTCCGGGGTGGGGGCGTCGTCGTGTGCGGGCGTGAGAGGCGTTCAGAGCGTCCGGGAGCTCCAGGTGGTGCAATGGGGTCGGTCAGGGCGTCCGGCGTCGTACAGGACGTCCTGGAGTGCGCAGGAATGTGCCTGAGAGGTCTCGGGTGGCGGTGTGGCCCGGATGGCCCGGGCGCGGCCCCTGGATGGTGCAGCCTCCGGAGGTGCCCGCCGGACGACGCGGGCCGTAGGATGCGCGCCGAACGATGCGGGCGGGAGGATGCGCACCGGGCGATGCGCCGTGGACGATGCAGGCCGGGGGATGCGGTTTTCCGACGGTGTGGTTCGTGCGGTGCGGTTCGTATGGCGCCTGGAATGCACCATCATGGAGCGCGGCAGACGGCCGGCGGAGTAGGCCGGTGGAGAAAAGCGAGGGAATCCCCATGAGTGAGCTGACGGAGCTGATCCTGGATCGGATCAGGGACGTGCCCGACTACCCCAAGCCGGGTGTGCTGTTCAAGGACATCACCCCGCTGCTGGCCGACCCGGTCGCGATGGCGGCGGTGGTGGACGCGTTGGCCGGGCTCAGCCAGGTGGACAAGATCGTCGGTATCGAGGCACGCGGGTTCATCCTGGCCGCTCCGGTGGCATATCGGGCGGCGGCCGGATTCGTGCCGGTACGCAAGAAGGGGAAACTGCCCGCCGAAACCCTTAAAGAGTCCTACGATCTGGAATACGGCTCCGCGACCATCGAGGTCCACCGTGACGCCTTCACTCCCGGCGACCGGGTTCTCATCGTCGACGACGTGCTGGCCACCGGTGGCACCGCGAAGGCCACCGTGGAGCTGGTGGAGCGGGCCGGAGCCGAGGTCGTCGGCATCGCCGTGCTGATGGAGCTGGCCTTTCTCAAGGGACGGGAGCGGCTGCCGGGAGTGGAGCTGCACTCCCTCGTGATCGTCTGAGCCCGGCCCGCTACGGTCCAGGTACGCCACCTGGATACACTGGGGGATCTGGACTCGAACGTGAGGAGCCATTGCGTGAGGAGTCTGTGTGCCCCGTGATGTGGTCGCGCCCGACGTAACCGACTCCGGCAATGCCGAGGCGGCAGGCGTTCCAGCGGTGCGCCGAAGGCGTTTTGGGGGTGGGGCCATGAATCCGGTGCTGGAGCCGTTGTTCCGCACGGTTCGGGCCACCCACCCCAAGGCCGACCTGCGCCTGATCGAGCGCGCCTACGACGTCGCCGCCTACCACCACCGCGACCAGAAGCGGAAGTCCGGCGACCCGTACATCACCCACCCGCTGGCCGTGGCGACGATCCTGGCCGAGCTCGGCACCGACGACGAGACGTTGTGCGCGGCGCTGCTGCACGACACGGTGGAGGACACCGCCTACAGCCTCGACGAGCTGCGTGGTGACTTCGGCGACACGATCGCATCCCTGGTCGACGGGGTGACGAAGCTCGACAAGGTCAAGTTCGGCGACGCCGCGCAGGCCGAGACCGTGCGCAAGATGGTCGTGGCGATGTCCCGCGACATCCGTGTGCTGATCATCAAGCTGGCCGACCGGCTCCACAACATGCGCACCATGCGCTACCTCCCCGAGCACAAGCGCCACCAGAAGTCGCGCGAGACGCTGGAGATCTTCGCCCCGCTGGCCCACCGCCTGGGCATGAACACGATCAAGTGGGAGCTCGAAGACCTCGCCTTCGCGATGCTCTACCCCAAGCGTTACGACGAGATCGCGCGCATGGTGTCGGAGCGGGCGCCGCGCAGGGACCTGTTCCTGCAAGAGGTCATCGAGAAGGTCTCCGGCGACCTGCGCGAGGCGAAGATCCGCGCGGTGGTCAAGGGCCGGCCCAAGCACTACTACTCCGTCTACCAGAAGATGATCGCCCGCGACGTGGCGTTCGACGACATCTACGACCTGGTGGGCATCCGCGTCCTCGTCGACAGCGTGCGCGACTGCTACGCGGCGCTCGGCACCATCCACGCGCGGTGGAATCCGGTGCCCGGGCGGTTCAAGGACTACATCGCGATGCCCAAGTTCAACATGTACCAGTCGCTGCACACGACGGTGATCGGTCCCGAGGGCAAGCCGGTGGAGCTGCAGATCCGCACCCACGGGATGCACCACAGGGCCGAATACGGCGTGGCCGCCCACTGGAAGTACAAAGAGGAGGTCGGCGCCCCCGGCCCCACGGGCAAGGTCAAGCCGGGCAGCGACATGGCCTGGCTGCGCCAGCTTCTCGACTGGCAGAAGGAGACCTCCGACCCGGGCGAGTTCCTCGAGTCGCTGCGCTTCGACCTGTCGGTCTCCGAGGTCTACGTGTTCACCCCGAAGGGGCAGGTCATCGCCCTGCCCGAGGGGGCCACGCCGGTCGACTTCGCCTACGCCGTGCACACGGAGGTGGGCCACCGCTGCATCGGCGCGCGGGTCAACGGGCGCCTGGTGCCGCTGGAGTCCCGGCTCGGCAACGGTGACACGGTGGAGATCTTCACCTCCAAGTCGCCCGACGCCGGGCCGTCGCGCGACTGGCTGAAGTTCGTCAAGTCGGGCCGGGCCCGCAACAAGATCCGGCAGTGGTTCTCCAAGGAGCGCCGCGAGACCGCGATCGAGGCGGGCAAGGAGGCCATCGGCCGCGCCATGCGCAAGCAGGGGCTGCCGCTGCAACGGCTGATGTCCGGCGAGGCGCTGCTCGCGCTGGCCCGCGACCTGCGCTATCCCGACGTGTCCGCTCTTTACGCGGCCGTGGGGGAGGGGCACGTCGCCGCCCAGGCCGTCGTGCAGAAGCTGGTGGCCTCGATCGGCGGCGTCGACAGCGCCGAGGAGGACATCGCCGAGACGTCGCTGCCGACCCGGCTGCGCGGCCGTCCCCGCGGAGGTGGCGGCGCGGGCGTGGTCGTGGCCGGCGACGCCGACGTGTGGGTACGCCTCTCGAAATGCTGCACCCCCGTGCCCGGCGACGAGATCGTCGGATTCGTCACCCGCGGGCACGGCGTCTCCGTGCACCGGGGCGACTGCACCAACGTGCAGCAGCTCAAGACGCAGCCGGACCGGCTGGTCGAGGTGAGCTGGTCGCCCAGCGACGACAGCGTGTTCCTGGTGGCCATCCAGGTGGAGGCGCTCGACCGGCCGCGCCTGCTCTCCGACGTCACCCGTACGCTGTCCGATCAGCACGTGAACATCCTGAGCGCTTCCGTCACGACGTCACGGGACCGGGTGGCGGTCAGCAAGTTCACCTTCGAGATGGGGGACCCGAAGCACCTGGGGCACGTGCTGAAGGCCGTGCGCAGCATCCAGGGCGTCTTCGACGTCTACCGGGTGAGCGGCGCCGGCAGCTGACCGACTGAGCCGCCGGCCAGGCCGCTCCACGGTCTTGTCCCGAACCCCGCTCGCCGCGTGCGCTGCTCACCGCACCCCAGAGGTCCCCGTCCAAGCGGAACTCCTGGGTTCCGCGTGAGTGGGTCTGCGGGGTTCAGTCCGAGCGGGACTGCGGGAGCCCGCGTGAGCGGGTCTGCGGGGTTCAGTCCGAGCGGGAGCTGCGGGAGCCCGGGTGAGCGGGCCTGCGGGGTCCTGTCCGAGCGGGACTGCGGGAGCCCGCGTGAGGTGGCTTACGAGGCTTTCGCGTGAGCGGGGCTGCGAGGTCTCGTCCACAGCGGGACTGCGGGAGTCCCGCTCGGAGCGGGACCCGCCCGTAAAGACCGCCCGGAGACGTTCTTCGGTCACGTCGCGTCGGATCAGCGTCCCCGAAGGCTCGGCAGGTTGACCACGATGGCCTCCTGGGTGCTGCGCGCGATCACCACGACGGCCTCCTGCGCCGGGTCGGGATTCTCCTCGCGGTGCGGCACGTACGGCGGCACGAAGACGTAGTCGCCGGGCTTCGCGTCGATGCGCACCTCCCGGTCCTCCTCCAGGAACACGAACGACGGCGTGCCGCTGACCACGTAGATCGCCGTCTCGGACGCCCCGTGGTGATGGTCCGACGAGCGGGTGGCGGGGGAGACGTGCGTCTGGCCCATCCAGAGCCGCGCGGACCCGGCCGTGTCGCCGCTGATCGCGGCCAGCCGCCGCATGCCGGAGCTCTGCGCCGTATCGCCTGAGAGCTCCCCAGCGGCGATGTGACGCAGCGGCTGGTGAAAGGGGTCGCCCTCGGCCCGGTAACCCTCCCAGAGGCGCCCTCCCGCCCGCTCCAGCACGTCCGAGGCGACGGCGGCCAGGCGTACGGGATCCTCACGGGCGGAGAGCAGCTCGTCGGCGAGCAGCGGGTCGTAGGCGCGCAGCTCCCGCAGCAGCCACTTGCCGCTCCCGTGCCACCTGCGCCCCACGCTGAGTGCCAGGCGGGCGGTGTCCTGGACCAGCCCCCAGCGGATGAACGCCTGCTCGCCCGGATCGGTCGCCCCCGACAGGTCGTCCAGGAGGTCCGACACGGCGTATCGGGCGCGTTCGACCTGCGTGTCGCTGATGTCGACGGGGCCGGCGGACAGCCGCTCGCCCAGCGCGCTCTGCAGGTCGCTGGCCCGCCCGCCCGTCCTGTCGGCCAGCACCGCGCCCTCGGCGCACATGCGGGCCAGGCTGGGCTGCCGCCGGCCGAAGTCCTCGTCGAGATAGGCTTCCAGGCTGCTCTCGCTGTGCACGAACAGCTCGACCGGCCAATCGCGCCAGCGCAGGGACTCGCGGTAGGGGGTGGTCAAGCCGTCGAGCACCACCACGACGTCGAGGTCGGAAGTGCTGGTGCGGCGCTCGGTGAGCACGCTGCCGCCGACGAAGGCGTACAGGGCGCCAGGGAACATCTCCTCGACGAGGGCACGCGCGTCGCTGACGGGATCCATGTCCGACAGCCTAGATCTCAGGCGCCGTCGCGCGCCGCCCGATTCGGCGACCGTGTTCGACGGCCCTGTTCGACGGCCCTGTTCGACGGCCCTGCTGGACGGCGGGGCGCGCGGAAGGGCGAAGGCCCGTGCCCGGTGAGAGGCCCGTCCGGGGCCCTCCCACCGGACTCAGCTGAACTCGGTGAGCGTGCGCTCGGCCTCCTCAAGCCAGGAACGGCGGGCGATCAGGGCCTCCTCGGCCTCCTTGACGTCCTTGGCCCGCCCGGCGGTCTGCGCCTTGGCCAGCCGCTTCTCCAGCTGCTCGATCGAAGTGCGGAGCTGGTCGACCGTGCTCTGCGCACGGGCTCTGGCCTCGGGGTTGGAGCGCTTCCACTCGGCGTCCTCGGCCTTGCGCACGGCCTCGTCCACCTTGCGCAGCCCGCCCTCGAGCCGGTCGCGCTGCTCGCGCGGCACGGGACCGGCGGCCTCCCACCGCTCCAGGATGTGCCGCAGCGCCCCGCGGGCCGTGCGCACGTCGGTGACGGGGAGGATCTTCTCGGCCTCGGCCAGCAGCTCCTCCTTGATCTCCGCGTTGGCGGCCAGCGAGGCGTCCCGCTCGGCGAACACCGCGGAACGGGCCTGGAAGAACTGGTCCTGGGCGCCCTTGAAGCGCGCCCACAGCTCGTCCTCGGCCTCGCGCGAAGCCCGGCCGGCGCTCTTCCACTGCTGCATCAGCTCGCGGTAGATCGCCGCCGTCGCGCCCCAGTCGGTGGAGTCGGCGATGGCCTCGGCCTCGGCGACGATGCGCTCCTTGGCGGAGCGAACGCCCTCACGCTGCTCGTCGAGCCCGGCGAAGTAGTGCTTGCGCCGCTTGGCGAACGCCGTGCGGGCGGCCGACAGCCGCTTCCACAGCGCCGCCTCGGTGACCCTGTCGATGCGGTCGGCGGCCTTCCACTCCTCGACGAGCTGGCGAAGCCGCTCACCACCCGACTTCCAGTGGGTGGTCTCCTCGGCGATGCGCTCGGCCTCGGCGACGATGCGCTCCTTGACCGTCCTGGCCTCCGCGCGCGCCTGCTCGCGCGCCGCCTTGACCTCCTCGCGGCGCTGGCCGACCAGCTCCGTCAGGCCGTCGAGCCGGGCCGTCAGCGCGGCCAGGTCACCGACGGCGTGGGCGTCGGCGACGGACTCGCGCAGCTTGGCGATGTTCGCCTCGGCCTGTGCCGGAGCCAGGTCGGTGCCCTTGAGACGCTGCTCGAGCAGCTGCACCTGGCCGGCCAGCTCGTCGTATTTGCGATGGAAGTAGGCCAGTGCCTCTTCGGGTTCACCGGCCTGCCAGGAGCCGACGGCCCGTTCTCCCTCAGCCGTACGCACGTAGACGGTGCCGTCGTCGTCTACCCGGCCCCACGGGTCGGTGCTCACCGTGTCCTCCCGCACTATCCATCAGACCCTTCGGGACTACTTCGTCCCTAGTTTGTATTACGTCAGCTCTTGCCGGCGATTGTCACGTCTTTGATTTCGACGGTTTGCTTCGGTGCCCCAGTCCCGTCTCCCATGTCGGCGATGACGCCTGCTTTGTTGACCTTGTCCAGGATGTCGAGACCCTTGGTGATCGTACCCACCGGCGTGTAATCCGGGGTGAGCCCGATGTCTCCGTATACGAGGAAGAACTGGCTTCCGGTGCTCCCGGGCGCCGAGGTCTTGGCCATCGCCATCACGCCGCGCTTGTACGTGGCGCCCTGAAGGTTCTCCTCGGCCATCACGTAGCCGGGGCCGCCCGAGCCGTCCTGGCTCTTGCCGTCGGCCTTGGCCGTCGGGTCGCCGCACTGCAGCATCGGGAACTTCTCGCTGCCGAGCCGGTGGCACTTGCTGCCGTCGTAGTACTTCTTCTGCGCCAGGTGCACCAGAGAGTTCGTGGTGCACGGCGCCTTGGCGTTGTCGAGCTCGACCACGATGTCGCCCTGGTTCGTCTTGAACGTCATCGTCTTCTTGGCCGGCGTCGTCTTGACCTCCTTCGGCGGCAGGCCGACGTCCTTGATCTGGCCGCCCGCCGTGTCCTTGACGTAGTCGCAGGTGCCGGTCTTCGCGTCGTACGGCTTCGGCGCCGCCGCGGGCGCGGCCGTGGCGCTCTCCTGGGCGGACGCCGTGGGCGACGCGGCCGCTTCCGTCTGCGGGTTGCCCCCGCCCAGCAACGCGACCGCGGCCACGATGCCGCCGACCACGATCACAACGCCCACGGTGGAGCCGATGATCGCCGTGCGCTTGGCCTTCTGCTCGCGCTCGATGCGGCGCTGCATCTGCCGCTCGTGGTGCTCGCGAGCCAGCTGCTTCTGCCGGTCCTTCCCCGTGGCCACCGCTTTGCCTCCCATAGTCAATCAACTGAGGTGGGCGAATCGTATCGGCCAACGGGTAATGATTCGCAGCCCGGCGACCCGCACCGGTACCCTTCGGTTACATTCCCATTGGCTTTTCGACGAGATCACCTGAGGCAGATGCTCATCGCCGGCTTCCCCGCAGGGGCCTTCCAGACTAATTGCTATGTCGTCGCGCCTGCCGCCGGCGAGGAATGCGTGATCGTCGACCCAGGTCAGGACGCCACGGACGGGGTCGACGAGCTGCTGCGCGAGCATCGGCTCAAGCCGGTCGCGGTCCTGCTCACCCACGGGCACCTCGACCACGTCTGGTCGGTCGCCCCGGTCTGCGGCGCGCGTGACGTGCCCGCGTGGATCCACCCCGACGACCGCCACCTGCTGAGCGACCCGGGCGCGGGCTGGTCCGGCACCAGCGCCTCGATGTTCGCCGGCCTGACGCTGAGCGAGCCCGACGACGTGCGCGAGCTGTCCGACGGAGCCGTGCTCCAGCTCGCCGGCCTGGAGCTCGTGGTCGATCACACGCCTGGCCATACGAGGGGGTCGGTGAGTTTCCGGCTGCCCGGCGACGAGATTCTCTTCTCGGGCGACCTGTTGTTCGCCGGCTCCATCGGACGCACCGACCTTCCGGGGGGCGACTATCCGACGATCCTGCGCAGCCTGGCTACCAAGTGCCTGCCGCTGCCTGACGATACGGTCGTCCTGCCGGGTCACGGCCCACAGACCACGATCGGCCGCGAGCGCGCAACCAACCCATACTTGAAAGAGGCGGCGCCGCACGCCGGTCCCACACGAGGGATCTAATGAGCTTCCAAGCACCGAAAGGCACCTTCGACTGGCTGCCTCCCCGCTCCGAGCGGGTTCTGGCCGTACGCGAGGCGCTGGTCGCGCCCCTGCGCCGCGCGGGATACGGCTACATCGAGACGCCTGTCTTCGAAGACACACAGTTGTTCGCCAGGGGCGTAGGTGAGTCGACCGACATCGTCTCCAAGGAGATGTACACCTTCCCCGACAAAGCGGGCCGCTCCCTGACGCTGCGCCCCGAGGGCACGGCCTCGGTCGTGCGCGCGGTGCTGCAGCACAACCTGCACAACGGCCAGCTCCCGGTAAAGCTCTGGTACTCCGGGAGCCAGTTCCGCTACGAGCGTTCCCAGAAGGGCCGCTACCGCCACTTCTGGCAGGTCGGCGCGGAGGCCCTCGGCTCGGAGGACCCGGCGCTCGACGCCGAGCTGATCGTGCTCGCCGCCCACGGCTTCGCCACGGTCGGCCTCAAGGGCGTCCGGCTGCTGATCAACTCGCTGGGCGACAAGACCTGCCGGCCCGCCTACCGCGCGGCGCTGCAGGAGTTCCTGCGCGGGCTCGACCTCGACGAGGACACCAGGGCGCGGATCGACATCAACCCGTTGCGGGTGCTCGACGACAAGCGGCCGGAAGTGCGCGCCCAGCTCGACGGAGCGCCCCTGGTCGTCGACCACCTGTGCGCGGCGTGCAATGCCTACCACGAGGAGGTCCGCAGCCTGCTGAGCGCCTCCGGCGTGGCCTTCGAGGACGACCCGCGCCTGGTGCGCGGGCTCGACTACTACACCCGCACCACGTTCGAGTTCGTGCACGACGGTCTCGGCTCGCAGTCCGCCGTCGGCGGCGGCGGCCGCTACGACGGGCTCAGCGAGATGCTCGGCGGCCCGCCGCTGCCCAGCGTCGGGTGGGCGCTCGGCGTCGACCGCACGTTCCTGGCCATGGAGGCCGAGGGGTTGCTCGACGAGAGCACGGAGTCGCGCCTCCAGGTGTACGGTGTCCCGCTGGGTGACGACGCCCGCCGCCGGATGTTCCTGCTCATCAGCGAGCTGCGCGAGGCGGGCGTCAGCGCCGACATGGCCTTCGGCGGCAAGGGGCTCAAGGGCGCGATGAAGGGCGCCGACCGCTCGGGAGCCGCGTACGCGCTGATCCTGGGCGAGCGTGACCTCGCGGCCGAAGCCGTGCAAGTGAAAGACCTGACCACCGCTGAGCAGACCGAGGTGCCTCTGGCCCAGGTCGTAGACGTCTTGAAGGGGAAAGTGCAGTGATCCGCACGCATACGGCCGGGTCGCTCCGCGAGGAGCACGCCGGGCAGCAGGTGACGCTCGCAGGATGGGTGGCCCGCCGCCGTGACCATGGCGGCGTGGTCTTCATCGACCTGCGTGACGCCTCCGGCTCGGCGCAGGTGGTCTTCCGCGAGGAGGACCACGCCCACGACCTGCGCGCCGAATACTGCGTGCGGGTCGTCGGCGACATCAGGGTGCGCCCCGAGGGCAACGCGAACCCCGACCTGCCCACCGGGGCCATCGAGGTCGTCGCCGAGCGCGTCGAGGTGCTGAGCGAGTCCGCGCCGCTGCCGTTCCCCATCGAGGGCAACGTGGGCGTCTCGGAGGAGGCCCGCCTCAAATACCGCTATCTCGACATCCGCCGCCAGCAGGTGGCCAACGCCATGCGTACCCGCTCCAAGGCCACCTACCTGGCCAACGAGGTCATGCACGAGCTGGGCTTCGTCTACGTCGAGACGCCGACGCTGACCCGCTCGACGCCCGAGGGCGCCCGCGACTTCCTGGTGCCCGTACGCCTGCAGCCGGGCAACTGGTACGCGCTCCCGCAGTCGCCGCAGCTGTTCAAGCAGCTCCTGCAGGTGGCCGGCCTGGAGCGCTACTACCAGCTCGCCAAGTGCTACCGCGACGAGGACCTGCGGGCCGACCGGCAGCCGGAGTTCACCCAGATCGACGTCGAGATGTCCTTCGTGGACCAGGAGGACGTCATCGAGGTCGGCGAGAAGCTGATCGGCCGGCTGTGGCGGGAGATCGCCGGCTACGAGATCCCGACGCCGCTGCCGCGCATGACGTACGCCGACGCGATGGCCCGCTACGGCTCCGACAAGCCGGACCTGCGCTTCGGCCAGGAGCTGGTCGAGATGACCAGCTACTTCGCCGACACCACCTTCCGCGTCTTCCAGGCCGACTACGTCGGCGCCGTGGTCATGCCGGGCGGCGCCTCGCAGACCCGCAAGGAGCTCGACGGCTGGCAGGAGTGGGCCCGCTCGCGCGGTGCCAAGGGCCTGGCCTACGTGCTCGTGCAGGAGGACGGCACGCTCGGCGGCCCCGTCGCGAAGAACCTGTCGGAGGAGGAGATCTCCGGGCTCGCCGCCAAGGTCGGCGCCGAGCCGGGCGACGCGGTCTTCTTCGCGGCAGGGGCGAGGAGCGCCTCGCGCGACCTGCTCGGCGCGGCCCGGCTGGAGATCGGCCGCCGCTGCGGGCTGATCGACGAGTCGCAGTGGTCGTTTCTGTGGGTCGTGGACGCGCCCATGTTCGAGGAGGACGGGGAAGGCGGCTGGACGGCCGTGCACCACCCGTTCACCGGGCCCAAGCCCGAATGGGCCGACAACTTCCAGGACCACCCGGGCGAGGCCCTGGCCTACGCCTACGACATGGTCTGCAACGGCATGGAGATCGGCGGCGGCTCGATCCGTATCCACCGCGCCGAGATGCAGCAGCGCGTGTTCGACGTGCTCGGCATCTCCAAGGAGGAGGCGGAGAGCAAGTTCGGCTTCCTGCTGGAGGCGTTCAAGTACGGCCCTCCGCCGCACGGAGGCATCGCCTACGGCTGGGACCGGATCTGCATGCTGCTGTCCGGCGGCGACTCGATCCGTGACGTGATCGCGTTCCCGAAGACGGCCTCCGGCTTTGACCCGCTCACCGCCGCGCCCACGCCGATCACGACCGAGCAGCGCAAGGAGGCAGGCGTCGACGCCAAGCCGAAGGCCGAGGTGTAACGCCGCCGTCCCGGCCGGCTGGCCGGCCGGGACTCGCTCAGGTCGGGAGATCCGGCCCGTACAACGTGAAACGGCAGGCACCCGCTCGGGTGCCTGCCGTTTCGGCGTGGCCGCTACTTGAGCGTGACGCGCTTGATGATGATCGGGTTCTTCGGCGCGGTGGAGCCGCCGTCCCCGGTGATGTCGTCCGGGTTGGTGAGCAGGCCGTCCTTGGCGACCTTCTCGATGATCTCCAAGCCGGACGTGACCATGCCGAGCACCGAGTAGTTCGGCTCCAGCTGCACGTTCTCGTCCGACAGCGAGATGGCGAACTGGCTGCTGTTCTGCCCGGCCGCGTCGAGGGGCTGGGTCAGGAACACCACGCCCCTGGTGTAGGGGATGGTCCCCGCGGCCTCGTCGCCGAACACGTAACCCGCCGTGCCCTGGCCGTCCGTCGGGTTCTTGCCGTCGGCCTTGGCCTGCGGGTCGCCGCACTGCAACAGGAAGATGCCGGCCGTCTCGGGAGTCACGAGCCGGTGGCACTTGGTGTTGTCGTAGAAGTGCTTCTTCGACAGGAACGACATCGAGTTGACCGAGCACGGGGTGGCGTTCGGGTCGACCTCGATGACGATGTCGCCGTGGTTGGTGCTCACGGTCATCGTCGAGAGCTTCAGGTTGGGCCGCTTGCCCGGCAGGCCCACGTACTTGTTCGGTACCGAATCGTCACGCTTGTACTTGCAAGAGATCTCGCTCGCCTTCCTCGGCGCGGCGGTGGTCGGCAGCTCCGTCGGCCCGGTGGGCGACGGTGAGGCCGAAGCCGAGGCGGAGGGGGAGCTGGCTGCCGCCGCCGGATCCGTCTTGTCGTTGTTGACCAAGGTGGTCGCGGCGAAGATGCCGCCCGCGACCACGACCACGGCCACGCCCGCGCCGATGAAGGTGTTCCGCCTTGCCTTGGCGGTCTGATCGGCTGCGCGCTTCTCCTGCCGCTCCTTGTGCTCCCGCGCCAGGTCGCTCTGGCGGTCGTCGCCGCTCACCGCTTGTCTCCTTCATTTTGCCGACACATGACCAAACAACTCGCCGAATGCTACCGGCCATCGATATGTGCCGGACGTAAGTGACCAAAGCCGTCCCTGTGGCACAAGTGATCGCGAACCATATCGTGCTGGGATGCGTAGTTGAAATGAGCACTAAGGAGCGCCTCATGTTCGACCAGATCCTGGGCCTGCCGGCCCATCCCCTGATCATTCACTTCGCCGTGGTGCTGACCCCGTTGCTCGTCGTCATCGCGGCGGCGTACGCGCTGCTGCCGCGCTGGCGTACGCACGTCACGTGGGCGGTGGTGCTGCTCTCCCTGGCCGCGCCCGCGGCGGTCTTCGCCGCCAAGGAGAGCGGCGAGAGCCTCAAGTCGGCCCGCTTCGCCACGGCGGACGGCGAGCTCGGAGCCCGGATCTCCACCCACCAGAGCTTCGCCAACCCGCTGCTGCTGTCGGTGCTCGGGCTCGCGGTGGCGGCGCTGCTGCTCGTGTACGCCACCCACCCCGCCCGCGACTCGGTCGGCGGCGACCGCTTCGGCCGGCCGGTGACGCTGGGCCTGTCGGCGCTGACGCTGGTCCTGGCCGGGGTGGCGGGCTACTTCGTCTTCCAGGCGGGCGACTCCGGCGCGAGAGCCGTCTGGGGCTCGTAGCCCGCTCCGCCGGAACACCCGGGGCCTGGTGCGAGTGCACGCGTGCGGGCCGCTGGGGCCTGCCGTGCGTGCTGGTGCGCGGGCTGCTGGGACCTGCCACGGGTGCTGGAGCGCGGGACGCTGGGGCCGGCCGCGGGTGCGGGCGTGCGGGACGCTCCGGCCTGTCCCACCGTGTAATCTCGCGTTGTGGATAGCCTGTTCGATTCGGCGGCTGAGGAGGCCACCCCGCAGCCCCTCGCGGTGCGGATGCGCCCGCGCAACCTCGACGAGGTGATCGGCCAGCGGCACCTGCTCGGCCCCGGCACGCCACTGCGGCGGCTGGTCGAGAGCGAGGCTCCGATGTCGCTGTTCCTCTGGGGGCCGCCGGGCACCGGCAAGACCACCCTCGCCTACGTGGTCTCCAACGTCACCAAACGCCGCTTCGTCGAGGTCTCGGCCGTGTCCGCGGGCGTCAAGGACGTACGCGCGGCCATCGACAACGCCCGGCGCGAGCTGGGCATGAGCGGCCGGCAGACCGTGCTGTTCGTCGACGAGGTGCACCGCTTCAACAAGGCCCAGCAGGACGCCCTGCTGCCCGCGGTGGAGAACCGCTGGGTGACGTTCATCGGAGCCACTACCGAAAACCCGTTCTTCTCGGTGATCTCGCCGCTGCTGTCGCGCTCGCTGCTGCTCACGCTGGAGTCCCTGTCCGACGACGACGTGCGCGCGGTGCTGGAGCGGGCCGTGACCGACCCGCGCGGCCTGGGCGGCCGTGTCACGCTCGCGCCCGAGGCCCTGGAGCATCTGGTACGCCTGGCGGGCGGCGACGCGCGCAGGTCGCTGACGTACCTGGAGGCGGCCGCGCTCCTGACCGAGCCCGTGAAGGGCGCGCCTGCCGGATCCCCCCAGGAAGGGCCCTCCGGATCCCCTCAGGAAGGGGAGGAAGAGGCGTCCCCGGGGGAGCTCGTTCCCAGCATCACCGTCGAAGTGGTCGAGAAGGCCGTCGACAAGGCGGCCGTCCGCTACGACCGGCAGGGCGACCAGCACTACGACGTGATCAGCGCGTTCATCAAGTCCATGCGCGGATCCGACGCCGACGCGGCCCTGCACTACCTGGCCCGCATGATCGAGGCGGGTGAGGACCCGCGCTTCATCGCCCGCCGCATCGTCATCTTCGCCTCGGAGGACGTCGGCATGGCCGATCCCACGTGCCTGCAGACCGCCGTGGCCGCGGCGCAGGCGGTGCAGCTCATCGGGCTGCCCGAGGGGCAGATCAACCTGGCGCACGCCGTCATCCACTGCGCCATGGCGCCCAAGTCCAACGCGGTGGTCAAGGCCATCGGGGCGGCGATCGGCGACGTGCGGCGCGGGCTGATCGGGCAGGTGCCCGGCCATCTGCGCGACGCCCACTACCCGGGGGCGGCCAAGCTCGGCCACGGTGACGGGTACAAATATCCGCACGACTTCGAGCACGGCCTGGTCCGCCAGAACTACGCGCCCGAGCAGGTGCGCGAGCGGCGCTACTACGAGCCGACCCGGCACGGCGCCGAGGCCCCGGTGGCCGGCCGCTGGGCCAAGATCCGCGACTTTCTCCGAGGGACGTGACCCCGGCTCGCCCGGCTTGGCGCGAGGCGCCGCCCGAGCCGCCGCGGAGCCGTCGCCGGACACGGTAAAGGCTGGTCAAGCCGGAGATCGGAGCCGGTCGCGCGGCTCGGGCGCAGGGTCATGGAAGTGCCGGGATCCGGCGCGGCGGCCGGGCCGAGCCAGCCGTCCTCACTGAGGTTGTCACCTGGACGCGATAGGGTCTTGCCGTTCCGGCCCAGCTTACGAGGGAGATGAGCGGATGCTTACCGCTGGAGAGGTCGCCGGGCTGATCGCCGCCACGGGCTGGATAGTCCTGGTCTGCGTTCTCGCCATGGTGCTCGTCAAGCTCGCCAGGCTGCTCACCGAGACCACCAAGGCGGTCTCGGACCTCAACAACCGCCTGACGCCGCTGCTCGACGACGTGAGCGTGACGATCAACGAGACCAACAGGCAGCTGATCGCGGTCGAGGCCATCGCCAAGGACGTCAAGCAGGTCAGCGGGCACGCGGCCAAGCTCAGCGCGGTGACGCAGACGATCTTCACCGGGCCGCTGATCAAGGTGTCGTCGCTCGGCTACGGCGTGCGCCGCGCCATCGAGTCCCGCCGGACGCGCAGGCCCGTGCCGCGACCGGCGCAGCGGCGGCCGCGATGATCAGGCGGCTGTTCTACCTGTCGCTCGGCGCGTTCCTGGCCTTCTGGGTGATGCGCAGGCTGCAGGCGCTGCACCCCGACCACGTGGCCCGCAGGACCGCCGAGGGCGCCGCGGGCATGCTCCGGCGGGTGAGAGACTTTACCTCTGACGTGTTCGGCGAGGCCGCCGAGCGCGAAACAGAGTTGCGGACCCGCTTCGGGCTCGACAACCCTGATGACAGCAATCGATGACAACCAAAACGTAAAGGATGGCCACCATGGAGTCGGCAGAGATCGCCCGCCGCTTCCTGCGCTTCTTCGAGGAGCGTGGGCACAAGGTAGTGCCCTCGGCCAGCCTGATCGCTGAGGACCCCACGCTACTCCTGGTTCCTGCCGGTATGGTGCCGTTCAAGCCGTACTTCCTGGGGCAGCGCAAGCCTCCGGCGTCCCGGCTGGCCACCGCGCAGAAGTGTGTGCGCACCCCCGACATCGAAGAGGTCGGCAAGACCACGCGGCACGCCACGTTCTTCCAGATGCTCGGCAACTTCTCCTTCGGCGACTACTTCAAGGCCGAAGTGATCCCGTTCGCGTGGGAGCTGCTCACCCGCTCCGAGTCCGACGGCGGCTTCGGTTTCCCCGAGGACCGGCTCTGGGCGACCGTCTACCACGACGACGACGAGGCGTACGACATCTGGCGCAACCGCGTCGGCGTGCCCGAAGAGCGGATCCAGCGCCGCGGCCTGGAGGACAACTACTGGCACATGGGCGTGGCAGGCCCCGGCGGCCCCTGCTCGGAGATCTACTACGACCGCGGGGCCGAATACGGCAAGGAGGGCGGCCCCGTCGCCGACGAGGACCGCTACCTCGAGGTGTGGAACCTCGTCTTCATGCAGTACCAGCTCAGCCAGGTCCGCACCAAGGTCGACTTCGACGTGGCGGGCGAGCTGCCGGCGAAGAACATCGACACCGGCATGGGCCTCGAGCGCATGGCGACGATCCTGCAGGGCGTCGACAACCTCTACGAGATCGACACCACCTACAAGATCCTCGACCGGGCGGCCGAGCTCACCAAGACCCGCTACGGGCGCGACCACCGCGCCGACGTCAGCCTGCGGGTGATCGCCGACCACGTCCGCACCGGCACGATGCTGGTCGCCGACGGCGTCCTGCCCGGCAACGAGGGCCGCGGCTACGTCCTGCGCCGCATCCTGCGCAGGTCCGTACGCAACCTGCGGCTGCTCGGCTCCGGCGACGAGCGCTACATGCACGAGCTGACCGACGTCGCCATCAACGTCATGGGCGAGCAGTACCCCGAGCTCAAGACCGACGCGCCGCAGATCCACGGGATCATCGACGCGGAGGAGGCGAGCTTCCTCGGTACGCTCCGCACCGGCACCGCGATCTTCGACGTGGCGGTGGAGGAGACCAAGCGCAAGTCCGGCGCCACGATCCCGGGCGACCAGGCGTTCAAGCTGCACGACACCTACGGCTTCCCGATCGACCTGACGCTGGAGATGGCGGCCGAGCACGGGCTCAAGGTCGACGAAGAGGGCTTCCGCCGCCTGATGAAGGAGCAGAAGCAGGCGGCCAAGGCCGACGCGGCGGCGAAGAAGACCGGCAACGCCGACATCTCGGTGTTCGGGCAGCTGCTGGAGGCGGCCGGCAAGGTCGAGTTCCTCGGCTACGACCAGACCGAGGCCGACACGAGCATCGTCGGCGTCCTCGTGGACGGCGTCCCCGTCCCGTCGGCCGGCGCGGGCACGACCGTGGAGATCGTGCTCGGGCGCACCCCGTTCTACGCCGAGGGCGGCGGCCAGCTCGCCGACCAGGGCGTGATCCGCACCAGCGGCGCCGAGGTCGAGATCGTCGACGTGCAGTCGCCGATCGCGGGCCTCGTCGTGCACCGCGGCAAGATCCGCGCCGGCGAGCTGAAGGTCGGCGACGAGGCGCAGGCGGAGATCGACCTGGAGCGCCGCCGCGCGATCTCGCGCAGCCACAGCGCCACCCACCTCGTCCACCGCGGCTTCAAGAACGCGCTCGGCGAGACCGCGGCGCAGGCGGGCTCGGAAAACTCCCCCGGCCGCTTCCGCTTCGACTTCACCGCGGCGGGCGCGGTGCCGCAGAGCGTGCTGCGCGACGTCGAGGACGAGGTCAACGCCGTGCTCATCAACGACCTCAAGGTCAACGCCTTCTACACCTCCCAGGCGGAGGCCAGGGCGATGGGCGCGCTGGCGATGTTCGGCGAGAAGTACGGCGACGAGGTCCGCGTGGTCGAGATCGGCGACTACTCGCGCGAGCTGTGCGGCGGCACCCACGTCCACAGCTCCGGCCAGCTCGGCCTGGTCAAGGTGCTGGGCGAGCAGTCGGTCGGCGCGGGCGTGCGCCGCGTCGAGGCGCTCGTCGGCATCGACGCCTTCCGCTTCCTGGCGCGCGAGAGCGTGCTGGTCGCCCAGCTCACCGAGCAGCTCAAGGCGCGCCGCGAGGAGCTGCCCGAGCGCATCGAGGGCATCGTCACCCGGCTGCGCACGGCGGAGAAGGAGCTGGAGAAGGTCCGCTCCGCCCAGGTGCTCCAGGTGGCCGGCGATCTGGCCGCCCAGGCTCGTGACGTGCAGGGAGCCGCCGTGGTGACACACCGCGCGCCTGATGGCACCGGTGCCGATGATCTGCGTAAGCTCGCGCTGGATGTGCGTGGCAGATTCCCGGCCGACAGGCCGGCGGTCGTCGTGATCGCCGGTGCCCCCTCCGACCGGCCGGTGGTGGTTGCCGCGGTCAATGAGGCGGGGCGCGAGCGGGGGCTCAAGGCCGGGAGACTGGTCGGCGTCGCCGCCAAGGCTCTTGGGGGTGGCGGTGGCGGCAAGGACGATGTCGCGCAAGGCGGCGGCACACGACCGGAGGCGATCGGCGAGGCGCTGCGCCTGGTCGAGCAGGCCATCGCTGAACAGATCGCCGGATAGCCCGGCTGTCATGAGGTTCGGTTCACGGATCGGCGTGGATGTCGGCTCCGTACGCGTCGGCGTGGCCCGCAGCGACCCTTCGGGGCTGCTGGCCACGCCGGTGGAGACCGTACGACGCGGCAAGGGCGACGTCGAGCGCATTGCCGCGATCGTCGCCGAGCACGAGGCGATCGAAGTCGTGGTGGGGCTGCCCACCTCGCTGTCCGGCCGCGAGGGGCAGGCGGCGACGCTGGCGCGCGAGTTCGCCGTCAAGCTCGCGGCCCGGCTCGCGCCGACCCCGGTGCGGTTGTTCGACGAGCGGCTGACCACGGTGGCGGCGCAGCAGAGCCTGCGGGCCAGCGGCGTCAAGGCCAAGAAGCAGCGCGGGGTCGTCGACCAGGCGGCCGCGGTCGTGCTGTTGCAGGATGCGCTCGACTCCGAGCGTGCCACGGAGAGACCACCAGGCAGGCCCGTCGAACCGCCAACAGCGGCCGACGGACCTGCCTCATGAGCGGGCCGCAGGACGACAATCGCGACGACCGTGACGACCGCGGCGACGGCGACGACGTCGGCGACGTGATCCCGTTCCGCTCGGGAGACGCGGGCGAGGTCCACGATCCGGCGGCTGGGACGCCAAGCGGTGAGCCCGCCGCGGAGCCCGTGCCAGGGAGCGCGGCGGGGCAGGCCGGCGAGGAGGCGGAGGTCATCCCGCTGCCCGCCCGGCGGCACAGCGCCATGCGCAAGGCCGGTCTGCTGTCCGCGGGCCTGGTGGCCGCCGTGGTGGCGCTGGGCGTGGGGGCGATCACGGTCGTCAAACCGTACTTGAGTCCCGACGACTTCGACGGGCCCGGCAACGGCACCGTGACGGTGCGCATCGCGCCCGGCTCCAGTGCGGAGGCCATCGGCTCCGCGCTGGCCGAGGCCGGGGTGGTGGCGAGCGTGCGGTCGTTCGTGAAGGCGACCGAGGACCGCGCGGTGACCGACCGGCTGCGGCCCGGCCACTACCGGCTGCGCAAGGGCATGGCGGCGGGCGCGGCACTCGACCTGCTGCTCGCCCCCGCATCCAGGGTCGTGCGCCGGGTGACGCTGCCCGAGGGCATGCGCACGTCCGAGGTGCTGCAGCGCCTCGCCCAGAAGGCCGGGTTGCCGCTCAAGGAGTTGCAGAACGTCGACAAGGCTCTCGTCGGGCTGCCCGAATACGCCCGGGGGCTCGAAGGGTTCCTGTTCCCCGCGACGTACGAGATCGAGCCGGGGGACTCGGCGGTCGACGTGCTGGCGGCCATGGTGGAGCGCTTCGGCGCCGCGGCCCGGCAGGTGGGCCTGGTCGAGCAGGCCGCGCGGGTGCACCTGACGCCGCTGGAGGCCGTTACGGTGGCCAGCATGATCCAGGCCGAGGGCGGGACCGACGAGGACTACCCCAAGATCGCCAGAGTGATCTATAACCGTCTCAAGAAGAACACCCCGCTCGAGATCGACAGCACCGTGCTGTACGCCCAGAACCGCCGCACACTGCGAGTGACGGAGCGCGACACCAAGGTCGACTCTCCTTACAACACCTATCGCCATAAGGGACTGCCGCCGGGGCCGATCGCCAATCCTGGAGAGAAGGCGCTGATGGCGGCATTGAACCCGGCGGAAGGCGATTGGCACTGGTTTGTGACGACGGATCCGGCGCATAGAATCACCAAATTCACTGACGAAGAGAGCGAGTTCGTGAGATACCGGGAAGAGTTGAACAAGAACCTCGGGGCGAGCTGATGTCCGACGAGACCCCCTCTGTTCCTGCGCAAAAGCCCCAAAACGGGGCACGCGCCCTCTTTCCTTCCTCTAGCATGGCTACCCAGAGTGATCTCCGCCGGTTGCGGGAGCGTGCCCGGCGGTTCCCCCAGTTCCGCTCGGTGACCCCAGCCAGTTGGGCAGTTTCGCTTGACGACCGGCGGGCCGAACCGGGAGATTGGCCAGCGCATCTATGAACGATCTCGATCTGAACACTCTGCTCGGCGCCGAGGACGACGAAGGTCGCACCCGGCGCTCACGAGGCTCCGCCAAACGCGGCGGCCGCAGGCGGCGCAGGCGCCGCAACCGGGGCGGCTTCATCGCGCCGCTGCTCGCGTTCGTCGTGCTGGCGGGCATCCTGGGCGGCGGCGGCTACTACGGCTACCTGTGGCTCAGCGACGCGCTCGTGCCCGACGACTACACGGGCCAGGGCACCGGCGAGGTCGTCGTCGAGATCAAGGATGGCCAGAGCGCGTCGGAAGTCGCGCTGGAGCTGGAGCGGCAGGGGGTCGTGGCCAGCGCCAGGGCGTTCACCAACGCCATCGCCAACGCGAACATGAGCGACAAGCTGCAGCCGGGCTCGTACAAGCTGCGCAAGAGGATGTCGGCCGCCGGCGCGGTCGCGCAGCTCGTCCCCGGGAACCGGCTGCTCGCCACGGTGACGGTCAAGGAGGGGCTGCGCCTGTCCGACACCCTGACGACGCTCGCCAAGGAGACCGGCAAGCCCGTCAAGGAGTTCACCGCCGCGGCCAAGGACGTGGGCGAGCTCGACCTGCCGTCCTACGCGAAGAACAAGCTCGAGGGCTACGCCTTCCCCGCCACGTACGAGTTCCAGCCGAAGACCACTCCGGCGCAGATGCTGGCGGCGATGGTCAACCGGTTCAACCAGACGGCCGAGAAGGTGGACCTCACGGGCGGCGCCAAGGCCCTGGGGCACACGCCGCACGAGATCATGATCATCGCGAGCATCGTGCAGGCCGAGGCGGGACGGGCCGAGGACATGCCGAAGATCGCCCGGGTCATCTACAACCGGCTCGATCGCAAGCCGCAGATGAAGCTGGAGATGGACAGCACGATCATGTACGCGCTGAACAAGTACGGCACCGCGGCGACGATCGAGGAGACGAAGAGCAAGAACAAGTTCAACACCTACATGTACTACGGTCTGCCGCCCGGTCCGATCACGAACCCCGGGGATCACGCGATCGAGGCGGCGCTGAGCCCGGAGAAGGGTGACTGGCTCTACTTCGTGGCCACCGACCCGAAGAGCCCCGTCACCAAGTTCGCCACCACGGAGGCCGAGCGCCAGGCCCTCCTCGCCGAATACCGGCGGAACGGCGGCTGACCGGGGGTAACGACCCCATTCTTGTGGCTGCGCACGATGGGCCCCTCCCGTTGGCACGGGTGGGCGCCCATCGAGAGGGTGCTCTCCGCCAGCCGGCTGCGTGCGTGCCGTCTCACCGTGACGAGCGTCCGGTGGGGCGGCGCCGGGGTGTGGTGAGAGCGCGCCGGCCGACGTCGCAGGGGCCCGGGTGGCCTGGGCGCTCTCGCCGAGGTTGCTCCAAGCGGGGCGGCCGTCACCAAGGGCGCTCCTTCTAAGGTCGTTCGGGGCGGTACGGCCGTCGCGCCGGTCAGGTGTCCGGCCGTCTCGCGCAGGCGGGGGTTGCCGCTGCCCAGCCGGCTCCCTTCCGGGCCGGGCTCCTTTCCGGGCCGGGCTCCCTTCCGGGCCGCTCCCGCTCAGGCTGCTTTTCAGGGGTGGTCCTTTTCGGGCGCGTCGTCCCGCGATCATGCGCCGCGCGGCATGGCGTCGTGGATGCGGGGTGCTTGGGCAGGGGTTTCGGCGGCCGGTGGTTGCCGTAGGACGCGCCGTTCGGGGGTCGGC
>NZ_VCKX01000146.1 GCF_005889725.1 Nonomuraea zeae | reverse complement strand
CTCTCCACCTGCCCCGCGCTCTCCACCTGCCCCGCGTCCTCCGCCGGATCGGCGTGCCCCAGTTGGCTGGCCTGCCCCGACTGCCCGCTGTCCCCCAGCTGCTCGCCGTCCTTCGCCTCTCCGGCTGGCCCCAGCCGCTGGGCGTGACCTGACTCGGCCGGCCGGCCTGGCTCCGGCGGCCGGTCGGGCCGGGGCTGGGGATCCGTGAGCAGGGTCACGGCGCTGCGCGGGCCGTCACGCGCCTCCGCGACCTGGATCGCGAGTAGCGCGTGCCTGGTACGTGCCTCGATCGAGCCGTCCGGCGCGGACTCGGACTGCCGGGCCGCCTCGCGCAGGTCCCCGTGGCGCAGCGCGACCGCGGCGAGCACGGCGCGGGCCGCCGCGGCGGACAGCGGCGTGTCGTGCGCGTCCGCCAGGTCCAGGGCTCGGCCCGCCTCCGCGGCCGCACCGTCCAAGTGGCCCGCGGCCAGCTCGATCCGGGCCTCCAGCGCGGAGGCGTCCGCGGCCCACGCCAGCCGGCCGTGCTCGAACATGTCCTTGCGCGCCTGCTGGATCATCGCCCGCGCCTCGTCGAGCCGGCCCACATCGGTGAACAGGTCGGCGGTGATCAGGCAGGCCTCGTAGCGGCGCGCGCCGGGGCCGTCCGCGTCGGCCAGCCGCTCGGCGTCCCCGGCCAGCTCCAGCGCGCGGGAAAGCCGGCCCCGCTCCCGCTCGGCCGACGCAAGGGCCAGCAGGGCGGCGGCGGTGACCTCGGGACCGTGCCCAGGGTGCCGGACTGCGGTATTCGGACCATGCCCGGGATGCCGGTCGGCGGCCTCCGGAGCGTGTTCGGGGTGGTCGCCGATGATCTCGTGCGCGTAGGCCGCCGCGGTCCCATCACCTCGCAGGCGGGTCAGGGCGTACAGGCGGACGAGGGTGGCGCGGTCGCGTACGTGGTGCGGCAGCCCGGGCACGGTCAGCGCCGTCTCGGCCTCCCTGACGGCCTCGTCGCCCCGGCCGGTCAGGTACATGATGTCCGCCAGCAGGCAGCGCAGCTCGGCCATGCCGTACACCGAGCAGTGCTGGGCGAGGCGTTCCCGTACCAGGTGCTCGGCCTCCGGGAGGCGGCCTTCGGCGATCGCGGTGTCGATGACGGCCGTGGCGGGGCCGGGCAGGAGCGCGGCCGGCGGTGGCGGCGTGCTCCTGAGCGCGCTGAACTGGTCCAGGAGCGCCCGTCGCACCGGCGCCGGGATCGACGTGGCGACCACGTTCCCGACCAGCTCGTGGCGGAAGGCCAGGCCGTGTGCGGTCACCACCAGGATGCCCGCCGCCGCGCACTCCTCCATGGCGGGCAGCAGCGCGGCGGGTGTGGTGCCGAGCAGGGACGCCGCGTGCTCCAGCGACAGCGATCCGCCGAGCACGGCGGCCGTTTCCACCAGGCTTCTCGCTTCGGGGCCCAGCGGCGCGATCCAGCCTCGCACCAGGGTGCGCAACCGGTCGGGGAGCGGGTCGCCCGGCCTGGCGGCGCCCGCGGCACCGAGCGGTCCGGCATCGCGGAGGCCGGGGCCGAGCGGTCCGGGGCCGAGCGGTCCGGCATCGCGGAGGCCGGGGCCGAGCGATCCGGTGTCGCGCAGGCCGGTGTCGCGCAGGCCGGTGTCGCGCAGGCCGATGTCGCGCAGGCCGGTGTCGCGCAGGCCGGTGTCGCGCAGGCCCGCCAGCAGCTCGGTGATCAGGAGGGGGTTGCCGCCCGCCGCGGTCACCAGCGCCTGCGTCGCCGGGTCCGGCGCCGCCCCCAGCGTGTCGGCGACCAGCGCGGCGACGGCGTCCGGGGTGAGCGGCGGCAGCGGCACCCGCCCGGCTCCGCGCCGCTCCAGCAGGTCGAACAGGGACGCGGCCGGCCCGCCGGTCCCGCCGGTCGAGCGGCTCAGTAGCCAGCCGACGGGCCTGGCGGCGAGGGAGTCGTGCAGGGCACGCACCGTCTTCAGGGTCGCCGGGTCCGCCCGGTGCAGGTCGTCGAGCACGGTCAGCACGGGCGCGTCCGCCCGCTCCTCGAAGGCCGCCACCAGCCGGTCCAGCAGGTCCCGCGAATCGGCGGCGCGCCAGGAGCCGTTCTCCGGGCCCAGGTCGAGGGCCGCCAGCAGCAGGCCACACGGTACGAGCTCCCCCAGCTCCTCCACCCCGCGGTGGAACACGACGATGCCGCGTTCGCCGGCCGCGGCGGCGGCCTCGGCGAGCAGCCGGCTCTTGCCCGCTCCGGGCTCGCCGTCCACCAGCAGCGTCCCGCCCTCACCACGGCGCAGCCCGCGCAGCACCCCTTCGACGTGGCGCCATTCCCGTTCGCGTCCCCGCATGTCGCCGCCTCCGAATGATGCGCTATCCGGGACCGGGACGGTGAACCCTACGAGTTTCGAGATCTTTCTTTGCCTCAGCGCCCACGGGACTACACGAGTGGGGGATGTGACCTCCGGACGGCCGGAACGAGGCTGGGCGTGATGAGGGGAAGAGGGGTGGAGGGGATGGCCGAGACCGGGTACACGCCGTTCAACCGGACGGTGGACAAGACGAACCGGGTTCTGCACGAGATCGAGGAAGCCCACGGGTGGTCGTCCGACCGGCGCAACCAGTCCTATGCCGCCTTGCGCGCCGTGCTGCACGCGCTGCGTGACCGGCTGACCGTCGAGGAGGGCGCGCAGCTGGCCGCCCAGCTCCCGATGCTGATGCGCGGCATCTACTACGAAGCCTGGCGCCCGAGCGTGGTGCCGATGAAGATCGGCCGTGACGGATTCCTCGCCCGCGTGGCCGACGAGCTGTCCTTCTCTTACGACGAGAGCCCCGAAGAGCTGGTCAGGACGGTGTTGCAGGCGCTCAGGCGGCACATCACCGACGGCGAGTGGGAGGACGTCACCTCCAGCATGCCGAAGGATCTGGCCGCGGTCCTGGTCTGAGGCCGAGTCCGAGTCCGGGTACGAGTCCGAGCGAGCGCGCTAGCTGATGGCCGCCCGGAAGAAGCGCGGACGGTAGATGCTCGTGTCCCTGAACAGGTCGGCGTCGGCGGCGATGCGGTTGTCCAGGCTGTTGACGTTGTAGGAGATGAGCAGCGAGCTGTCCGAGCTCTGCTCGGCGTGCACGTGGGCGTTGTAGGAGATGATGTCGCCGTCCCAGTAGCTGCCGTACGGCCCGGGCTCGGGCATCCGGTAGACGCTCGTCTCGTTGGTGAAGCCGTCGAACGGGTCGCACGAGGTGAAGGCGTTGATCCAGCCGCTGAACGCCACCGTGCTGTCCTGGCTGACCAGCAGGAACTGGCCCTTCCACGGCGTGACGCTGTATTCGTTGGCGATGCCGGTGAGGGTGTTCTCCGCGTCCTGTTCGCGTTCCGTCCAGCCCCATGAGGTGTAGTACTGCCACCTGCCCTGACGCAGGTCGTCGCCCTTGACCCGGGCGATGCGCATCTGCTTGTTCGTCGGCGCGTCCGAGACGCCGTACACGTAGGTGTACCCGTCGCCGCTGCGGCCGGCGGGCAGGATCGCCGAGCCCCAGGCCACGCCCGCGTCCGAGGGCAGCTTCGTCACGCTGGACGGCGTGCTCAGGTTGCTCAGCGAGAAGGTGGCCACCACGTTCTCGTCGAACGCGAACGGCATCGCGCCCGTGCCCTCCCGCCGGTACTTCTGGAAGATCACCTGTAGCCGGTTGCCGACGATGAACCCGTCGCCGCTCCAGTACCAGTGGGTGCCGTCCGGCGGCGGCATGAGGGCCTTGGGCGCGGCGGCGGTCCCGCCGTGCACGGTGGTGAGCTGGGAGCCGTTCTGGATGACGAACGAGTTGTTGATCAGCGGGGCGCTCGTGGGCCGGGTGCCGTCCGCGTTGAGCGGTCCGAGGAACGTGTCGGAGAACAGCCAGAGGATCCTGCCGTCCGGCATCCGCGCGGAGTAGGTGGAGTCGCCGCCGGTCCAGCCGTTCGGGGTCGCGGCCGCGTACGCGTTGAACGTGCTCTCCGGCGCGGCGTTGAGCTCCTGGACCGAGATGCTGGGCTTGCGCAGCGTGCACGGGCGGTGCGCGATGGGGACGTAGTTGGCGACGGTCCAGACCGCGCCCTGGTCGTCGGTCATCGCGACGCTGGAGACGGCGTTCAGGTCGTTGCGGGTGGCGACCAGCGTGGCCACCATCGGGTAGCGGAAGCCGGCGACCTTGATCGTCCCTGTGCCGTCGGGCGGCAGGCTGCCCTTGAGCTGCGGATACTCCTGCACGTCCGCGGTGCCCTCGCCGGCGCGCGCCCAGACCAGCACGCTCCACGTGATGCCGGGCACGGGCGCCCCGGGCGCCGGCGCGCCCGGGCCCTTGAACGTGAGCGTGGCCGCCGCCGCGTCCTTCTCCGCCTTGAAGTCGAGGTACGTCGTCCCGCCCGGGTAGAACACGCCGCCGCGGACCTGGTTGTAGCCGACCGGCACCGTCTCCGAGTGCCTCGCGGGCCGGGCGCCGCCGAGCGCGTCGGCCCCCGTGCCGGCGTGGGCGGCCAGGTTGCGCCGCCAGAGCGCGACGTCGGGGTCCTTGTAGCCCATCGTCTCCATCAGCGACTGCTGACCGGCCAGCCGGTAGTTGGCGATGGCGAACGCGTGCAGCAGCCAGTTCAGGTCCCGGCCGGCGAGCGCCGACTTGATGGCCTCGATCGGGAGGGCGCCGGCGCTGCGGATGCGCTCCCAGGTGGTGCGCACGAAGTTCGCGCCCGCCTGCTCGGTCAGGTACAGGGGCAGCAGGAAGGCGCCGTACGACCGCGACCCGCCCAGGCCGTCCCAGGCGTTCAGCGCCGAACCGGGGTCGGAGAGGAAGGCGCCGACGCTGCGCGCGTACATGTCGCGCTGGTCGGGATCCGGCACGTGGGAGGGGTTCTTCACGTACGTCTGGTGCGCGGCCCACTCGGCGGTGGACTCCATCCACCAGTTCATCGAGCCGAACCGGTCGGAGGCCACGAACTCCCAGACGGCGTCCTCGGCCACCTCGCCGGTGTCCCAGTAGGAGTACTGGAAGACGTGGAACAGCTCGTGCCGCGGCCAGTAGTCGTAGTCGACGGGGTCGGACGGCATCAGCACGGTCGGCATGGCGTTGTAGCCGATCGGGAGCACGAACGGCACGTCCACCGGCCGGCCCGCGAGGCTGTCCACGCCCAGGAAGATGCCGTGCGGCACCGAGGCGTTGTTCGTGATGTCGTAGCCCATCGAGCGGTAGGTGGTCGCGGCGATGGCGACGCCGTCCAGCATGTTCTGGACGGCCGTGGGGCGGCCGTTCGACTCGACGGGCGTCGGCGGCACCCCGCCGGTGACGTTGTAGAAGACGACGAAGTTGTCGACGTTCGCCCAGCAGCGGTAGTCCTTGTTCAGGTACCTGTACGGCTGGCTGCGCGCGCAGTCCGGGTTGGCGGCGGCCGCCAGGGTCCCGGCCCGGAGCCGTACCGGCGCGACCTGGGCCTGGGCCGGTGACAGCACCTCGCGGGCCGCCGGCGACGCCTTCGCCGACATGGCCGACAGGTAGACGAGGTAGCGCTCGGGGTCCATGGACAGCGGCCCGGTGGGGCGCAGGTCGGCGGGGACCGACTCGGGCGCGGTGAGGGACGCGACCCCGTACCTGACCAGGTCGTCCACCGACAGGTCCCCGTCGGTGTAGGCCCGGACGATCCTCTCGCCGGCGCCGAAGCCCGCGCTCCGGGGCGCGGAGTACGCGGGGGGCGACACGAGGACCAGGGGAAGCAGCAGGGCGAAGAGGCCCGCCAGGGCCGCGCGCTTCATGCCCGGAGTATCACTCGATCTTGGCCCGCCGGGAAGATCCGATATCGTGTGCGGCCGGTGACTCTGTGATCATGACCGCCGGCATCGGAGCGCGGGAACGTCCGATCCTCCGCCGCCGCCTCTCTACCGTGTCGGCATGACCACCCAGCAAGAGCCTTTCCCCCTGGACCTCTCCCCCGACACGATCGTGGAGCTCGGCCGGCAGGCCGTCGAGCTCGTCGCCCGGCAGGTGGCCGGGCTGCCGGACGCGCCCGCCAGCGACTACCGGGACGTCGCGCGGCTGTCCGCGCTCGTCAGCCGCGCGCCGGCCGACGGGCCCGGCGACTTCGCCGCGTTGATCGAGACCTTCCGCCAGGCCGCCGAGCAGGGCGTCAACACGGCGGGGCCTGGCTACCTGGCCTACTTCCCCGCGGGCGGCCTCGTCTCCTCCGCCCTGGCCGAGCTGCTGGCCCAGGCCGCCAACCGCTACACCGGCGTGGCCCAGACCGCCCCCGCGCTCGTCGCGATGGAGGAGGGCGTGCTCTCCTGGCTGGCCGGGCGGTTCGGGCTGCCGGCCGGCGCGGGCGGGGTCGTCACCACCGGCGCGTCGGCGGCCACGCTGTCGGCGGTGGTGGCCGCCCGCCACGCCCGGCTCGGCCCGCCGTCCGAAGACGGCGGCGGCGCGGACGGCGGCGGCCCCCCGGGCGGCGGCGGCCCTTCGGGCGGCACGATGAACGGCACCATGTACGTGACCGAGCACACCCACTACAGCCTGGCCAAGGCCGCCCAGATCGCCGGGCTGCCCGCCGGTCGCGTCCGCGTCGTGCCCACCACCGCGGACCTGCGGATGGACGCTGGGGCCGCGGCGGCCATGATCGCCGCCGACCGGGCCGCCGGGCTGCGCCCCTTCCTGCTGGCCGGCACCGCGGGGAGCACCAGCACGGGCACGATCGACCGGCTCGGCGAGCTGGGGCGGCTGGCGCGCGAGCAGGGGATGTGGTTCCACGTGGACGCGGCCTACGGCGGCGGGTTCCAGCTCACCTCGCGCGGGCGGGCCGCGCTGGCCGGGATCGAGGCGGCCGACTCGATCACGTTCGATCCGCACAAGAGCCTGTTCCTGCCGTACGGGACGGGAGTGCTGCTCGTCCGCGATCCGGCCGTGCTGCGGGCCGCGCACGCTGGCGGTGGAGAGTACTTGCAGGACCTCCACGAGGTGGATGGACTGCCCGACTACGGGCAGCTGGGCGTGGAGCTCACCAGGGAGTTCCGTGGCCTGCGGCTGTGGCTGCCGCTGCACCTGCACGGCGTGCGGGCCTTCGAGGAGGCGCTGGACGAGAAGCTCGACCTGGCGGGGCTGGTGCACCGCGAGCTGTCCGGCGATCCGCGGCTGGAGGTGCCGAGGGAGCCGGACCTGACCGTGGTGCTCTTCCGCCTGCGCGGGTGCGGCGACGAGCGCAACCGGCGGCTGCTGGCGGAGGTCAACGCCTCGCGGCGCGTCTACCTGTCGAGCACCACCATCGGCGGGGCCTTCTATCTCCGTCTGTGCGTGCTGAGCTGCCGTACCGGTGCCGGCCGGATCAAGGAGGCGCTGCGCATCATCCGCTCCGCCTGCTGACCGCGGCGCCGGCAGCGGTCAGGAGCCGCCGGTGAAGAACGTGCGGAGCTCGGCGGCGACGCGCTCCGGGGCGCCGCGGCCGTTCAGCGGCGCCTCGTGCCCCACGCCGTCCATCGTGACGCGCACGGCGTGGGGCAGCGTCGCCTGCAGCGCTTCGACGGCCCGGTGCAACGGCGGCGGCGTCCGGACCCCGTCCATCAGCAGGGCCTGCGCCCGCAGCCCGGCGAAGCCCTCGCTGCCGGCCATCTCGGCGAACAGCCGCACGTCGTAGCGCTGGAGCGGGATGAGGTCCGGCACGGACTTCTCGCCGGGCCCGTGCACGTCTCGCTGGCTCCGGAAGTACCAGCTGAGCGCGGGCTTGAGCAGCCAGCGTGGCAGCGCGGCGGACAGCCGCTCCGCCTTGACCCCCTTGACGAAGGTGACCATCGCTGCGGCGATGTCGTCGCGGTCCATCTCCCGCTCGAACCGCGGGATCCAGGACAGGTCGAAGGCGCCGTACATGGACAGCGCGGGCTCGAACACCGCGATCCGGCTGATGCCGGGTGTGGTCAGGGCCGCCTGGAGCGCGATGAGGCCGCCCGAGCTGTGCCCGAACACCAGCCGCGTTCCGGTCTCGGCGAGCAGCGCGCCGAGGTCCTCGCACTCGCGGGCCATGCAGTACTTCTCCCCCGGCGGCCCGCTGCGGCCCCGCCCGCGCCGGTCGAGGACGTACACGGTGAAGGTGCCGGACAACGCCTGCGCCAGCTCCATGTAGTGCTCGGCGGCGAGGTAGCCGCCGCTCACCAGGACGAGCCCGGGGCCGTCGCCCAGCCGCCGGTAGCCGATCGTCGTGCCGTCCGCCGAGACGACCGTCCCGGGCGCGTACGCCACCGCCGTGTCCGCCATGGCCTACTCCCTTAGCGTCGCTAAATTGCTGTGACTCCACAGTGGCTTAGCACCGCTAAGGAGTCAAGGGCCGGCGACGCCGCCCTCACCGGCGGGCCCGTCCCCTGCTCGGGTCGGGCAGCACACTTAAGGCGATTGCCTTATTAAGGAGATCGCCTTAACGTGAAGAGCGACCATCGACGACAGAGCGCCATGACCGTTCGCCACGACAGGCCCGCCACGACAAGGGGACGCCATGACCGGCCCGACACCTGGCACCACACCCGACTACCCCTTCGACCGGGACACCGCCCTGGAGCCGCCCAGGGAGTGGGCGGAGCTGCAGGAGGGCTGCCCGGTGGCGCACGTACGGCTGCCCAGCGGTGATACGGCCCGGCTCGTGACCCGCTACGACGACGTGCGCGCGGTGCTCACCGACGCGCGGTTCCGCCGCGGCGGGGCGGACGCCGCGCGGGTGTCCACCACGCAGGACGGCGGCCTGTTCGCCCGCAGCGCCGCCACCCGCACGGCCGAGGGCGAGGGCCACCTGCGATGGCGGCGGCTGCTCACCCCGTCCTTCACCATCCGCAAGATGGAGTCCTGGCGGTCACGGATCCAGGAGATGACCGACGACCTGGTCGACGACCTGGTGAAGTCGGGCTTCCCGGCCAACCTGTCCGCCCGGCTCGGCCTCCCCCTGCCGGTACGCGTCATCTGCGCCCTGGTCGGCGCGCCGGCCGAGGACCAGGACAAGTTCGCCCACTGGTCGCAGGTCATGCTGACCCTGACCCGCTACGGCCAGGAGGAGGTGGAGCAGGCGTACGCGGAGTTCAACGCCTACGTCTCCGACCTCGTCGACGCCAAGCGCGCCGCGCCGGGGGACGACCTGCTCAGCGAGCTGACGCAGATCTCCGACAGCGAGGACGGCCGGCTCGGCCACGAGGAGCTGATCGCCACCGTCCGGGCGCTGCTGCTGGCCGGGCACGAGACCACCTCCAACATGATCGCCATCATGGCGGCCACGCTGCTGTCCGAGCCCGAGCGCTATCAGGCGGTGGTCGACGACCCGGAGCTGATCAGGGGCACGGTCGAGGAGGTGCTGCGCCTGGACAGCACGCTCAGCGTGATCGGCTTCCCCCGGGTGGCCACCGAGGACGTCGATCTCGACGGCGGGCACGTGCCCGCGGGCAGCACCGTCATCCCGGCCCGATCCGCGGCCAACCGGGACCCGCGCAAGTTCGACGACCCGGGCCGCTTCGACCCGCGCAGGGAGAACGCCGCCCAGCACCTGGCCTTCGGCATCGGCGCGCACTACTGCCTCGGCCAGCCGCTGGCCCGCCTGGAGCTGCAGGTCGTGCTGGGCACGCTCACCCGCCGGCTGCCCTCGCTGCGCCTGCGCGACCGTCCCGAGGACCTGTGCCTGCGCACCGGCCTGCTGTCCGGCGGGCTCCAGGACGTGTGGGTCACGTGGTGAGCGGCTCCGGCGCGGCGCTGACGGCGGCGCCGGCGTCCGCGCGGTCCGCCGCGGCCAAGGGGCTGATCATGCGGACCGCCGAACGCCTCTACGCCTCCCGCGGCCTGGCCGAGGTGTCGATCCGGCAGATCGGCGAGGCCGCGGGGCAGCGCAACAAGTCCGCGGTCCAGTATCACTTCACCGGGCGCGACGAGCTCATCAAGGCCATCCTCGCCGAGCACGCCGAGGCGACGGAACGCCACAGGTTCGCGATGATGAGCCCCCTCGGCGACGTGGCCGGGCTCTCGCTCAGGGATCAGACCCGCTGCATCGTGCTGCCCAGGATCGAGCACCACGTGGAGCTGGGCACCCCCTCCTGGTACGGGCGTTTCCTGGCCCAGGTGGTGGTGGAGCCCGCCCTGCGCGAGTACGCGCTCCAGGCGCACCTGGACACGCCGTCGCTGCGCCGCCTCTACGACGCCATCCACTCCCGCCGGGACCGGCACGGCCCCGGGCAGGCGTACGACCCCGAGCGCGGCGCGCGCCGCGAGGCCATGATCCGCCAGCTCGTCGTGCACATGACCGCCGAGCTGGAGGCGGAGCTGGCCAGGGAGCAACCGGCCGCCGACATCGCCGCCGAGGCCTGGCGCCGCCTGGGCGCCGACCTCGTCACCGCCGTGTGCGGCCTCATCGCCGCCATGGACGCCGACGAGAACACCTGACCGGCGGGCCAGATGGCCGGGCGGCCGTCACGGGCAGCTCGTGTCGGCCGGGCCGGGGGACGATCGCGCGTGCCGGCGGCCCGGGTGATCAGGCGTCTATGCCGGCGCGGAGCAGCGCCCACACCCGGGCGGCGACGACGCGCCTGGCGGGCCCCGGCCTCTTGGACAGGGCCCCGGCGAGCATGCCGACGGCCAGGACCAGGTCGTCGGCGGTGACCTCCGCGCGCACCCGCCCGGCCCGCTGCGCCTCGGCGAGCGCACCCGCCAGCAGGTCCGCCACCCGGTCGCGCAGCGCGAGCAGGCGCGGGTCGGCGGGGAGCTTGCTGACCATGTCGATGAACGCGGTCGAGGCGATGGTCTGCTCGGTGATCAGCGCGAGCACGTCGTCGAGGGTGGCGCCCGGCTCGGCGGCCAGCGCCTCCAGCTCGGCGACGCCGTCCTCGAAGACGGCGAGCGCGAGGCTGATGCGGTCGGGGAAGTGCCGGTAGAGGCTGCCCTGGCCGACCCCGGCCGCGCGGGCGACGGCGCTGAGCGGCGCGTTGTAGCCGGCGGACGCGAACACCTCGTGGGCCGCCGCGATCAGCGCCGCCCGGTTCGCCGCCGCCGCGCTGGGTCCTCTGTTCGTACGGCGCACATCAGGCATACCGCTGACGATATCAACCGGACAAACTCGTCCACCTTGATCATATTTGACCCGTTCTTTGGTCGACACTGCTCGGCAGAACCGGCTACGGTGAGAACCGGACAAGGTTGTCCGGTCAAGCTTCGAGTCAGAAAACGCCCTCCCCGGCTTCACTCGCCGTCGAGTCCGGCCCCCGGCCCCCGGCGGCCGCCCTGATCGAAAGGACACTTCTTGAGCACCTTCGAGAACAAGGTCGGCCTGGTCACCGGAGCAGGCTCCGGAATCGGCAGGGCGATGGCGATCGCCCTGGCCAAGGCCGGCGCCCGCGTCGTGGTCTGCGACGTGAACGCCGAGTCCGCCGAGCGGACCGCCACCGGCCTGGGCGACGCGGCCGTCGGCGTGGCGGCCGACATCTCCGACGAGTCCTCGGTGTCCGCGCTCGTCGAGACGGCCATCAGCACGTACGGCCGCATCGACGTGCTGTGCAACAACGCCGGGATCATGGACACGATGGCGTTGCCCGCGGACGTCACACCGGAGCTGTGGGAGCGGGTGCTGCGGGTGAACCTGACCGGCACGTTCCTGGTCACCCACGCGGTGCTGCCGCACATGCTCCGCCAGGGCGGCGGCGTGATCGTCAACACCGCCTCCGAGGCCGGCATCCGCGGCGGCGCGGCGGGCGTCGCCTACACCGCGTCCAAGCACGGCGTGGTCGGCCTGACGAAGAGCGTGGCGTGGGCGTACGCCAAGGACGGCATCCGCTGCAACGCCATCCTGCCCGGCCCCACCATGACCAACATCGCCACGAACGCGTCCTTCGACCCGACCGGCGCCGCCCGGCTCGGCCCCGTGCTCTCCCTCGGCGAGCGCATCGCCCAGCCGGAGCAGATGGCCGACGCCGCGCTCTTCCTGGCCTCCGACGCCGCCTCGTTCATCAACGGGGCGATCGTCCCCGTGGACGGCGGCTGGTCGGCGGCCTGACCCCTTATCTCTCTGGAGGAAATGTGAGCGACACCCAGCAGGCACCGCACTACCCCTTCCCCGCCCCGAGCGCGCTCGACGCGCCCGCGGAGTGGGCCGAGCTGCGCTCGGGCTGCCCCGTCGCGCCGATCACGCTGGCCAGCGGGGACCAGGCGCTGCTGCTCACCCGCTACGACGACGTCAAGCAGCTGCTGTCGGACCCCCGTTTCACCCACCACCTGGTGGCCGAGGACGCCGCCAACATCACCACGAACGAGTCCGGCGGCGTGTTCGGCAGCGGCGGCGGCACCAACGTGAAGGGCGACTCCCACCGGGAGTGGCGCAAGCTGATCGGCAAGGCCTTCACCGCCAAGCGCGTGTCCGCCATGCAGCCCGGGATCGAGGCGGAGGCCGGGCGGCTGGTCGACGAGATGCTCAAGCAGGGCTCCAGCGCCGACCTGACCGGCGCGCTGGGCTTCCCGCTGCCGGTGTGGGTGATCTGCGAGCTGCTCGGGGTGCCCGAGTCGGACCGGGACAAGTTCGCGTACTGGTCGGACACGCTGCTCAGCCTGACCAAGTACACCCAGGAGGAGGTCGACGCCGCGCAGGCCGAGTTCGCCGCCTACATGAGCGCGCACGTCGCCGCCAAGCGGGAGGAGCCGGGCGACGACCTGATCAGCGAGCTGATCTCGCTCGTGGGCGCGCTCGACGGCCGGGTGACCGAGGAGGTCATGCTGATGACCGCCAAGGGCCTGCTGGTCGCGGGGCACGAGACGACCGCGAACATGATCGGCAAGATGGTGGCGATGCTGCTGGCCGACCGCACCCGGTGGGAGCGGCTCGTCGCCGACCGCACGCTGATCCGCACGGCGGTGGAGGAGTGCCTGCGGTATGACGCCAACTTCGGCTTCGGCATCCCCCGCTACATCAGCGAGGACGTGAAGGTCGCCGACACCACGCTGCCGAAGGGCACCACGGTCGTGTGCAGCCTCTCGGCCGCCAACCGGGACGAGAGCGCGTTCGAGGGCGCCGCCGGCATGGACCTGACCCGCTCGCCCAACCCGCACCTGATCTTCGGCGCCGGGCCGTACGCGTGCCTGGGCCAGTCGCTGGCCCGCACCGAGCTGCAGACCGTGCTCAAGGTGCTGCTCGACCGGCTCCCCACGCTGGAGCTGGCCGTGCCCGCCGACGAGCTCAAGCGCCGCGAGGGGCTCATCGTCGGCGGCCTGCAGCAGGTCCCGGTGCGGTGGTGACCGCTTTCCCAGCTGATCGAGAGGAACCCCTACGAACATGAACATCACCGTTGACGCCGACAAATGCTGCGGGGCCGGGCAGTGCGTGCTGCTCGCTCCCGAGGTGTTCGACCAGGGCGAGGACGACGGCATCGTGATCCTGCTGGATCCGTCACCGGCCGCCGGGCAACACGCGGCGGTCCGTGAGGCGGCCAGCGTGTGCCCGGCCGCCGCGATCACGGTGGACGAGCGGTCTTGAGCGACGTCCTGATCGTGGGCGCCTCCGCGGGCGGGCTGGCCGTCGCGGAGGCGCTGCGCCGGCGCGGGCACGAGGGCGAGCTGACCGTCCTCGGGGCCGAGCCGCACCCGCCGTACGACCGCCCGCCGCTGTCGAAGCAGGTGCTGGCGGGCGCGTGGGAGAGCGAGCGGGCGCACCTGCGGCCGCCGAGCGAGCTGGCCAAGCTGGACGCGCGGTTCGTCCTCGGCGATCCGGCGGTCCGGCTGGACGCCGCCGCCCGCTCCGTGGTCACCGCCTCCGGGCGCACGCTGCGGGCGGACAACGTGGTGCTGGCCACCGGGCTGACGCCGTCCCGGCTGCGCGGCCAGGACGACCTCGCGGGCGTGCACGTCCTGCGCACGCTGGACGACTCGCTGGCCCTGCGCGCCCACCTGCTCGAAGGACCGCGGCTGGTGGTCGTGGGCGAGGGCGTGCTCGGGGCCGAGGTGGCCGCCACCGCGCGCGGGCTGGGCCTCGACGTGACCCTCGCGGGGCTGGGCCCGGCGGTGCTGGCCGACCAGCTCGGCGACCCGGCGGCCACGCTGCTGACCCGGCTGCACGCCGGGCACGGCGTCCGGCTGCGGCTCGGGGTGGCGGTCGAGGGGCTGACCGGGGACGGCGGCCGCGTCACGGGGGTGCGGCTGGCCACCGGCGAGCTGCTGCCCGCCGACGCGGTCGTGGTCGCCGTCGGCTCCCGCCCGGCCGTCGGCTGGCTGGCGGGCAGCGGGCTACGCGTGGGCGACGGCGTGCTGTGCGACTCGCGCTGCCGGGCCGCCGACGGCGTGTACGCGGTGGGGGACGTGGCCTCCTGGGAGCACGAAGGGCTCGGCAGGCGGCTACGGCTGGAGAACCGGACGAACGCGGTCGAGCAGGCGCAGGTCGTGGCGGCCAACATCCTCGGCGAGCACCGGCCGTACGTGCCCGTCCCCTACTTCTGGACCGACCAGTACGACGTCAAGATCCAGGTCCACGGGTTCCTGCCGAAGGAAGCCGAGGCCGAGGTCGTCGAGGGCGACCCGGAGCAGAACCGGTTCGTCACCCTGCACCGGGTCGGCGGCACGGTCACGGGGGTGCTGGGCTGGAACATGGCCAAGGCCGCCCGCCTGCACCGCCGCCACGTCGCCGAAGCCCTCAACCCCGCCACCGCGCCGTAGCCGCCATCGGACCGTGGCGACCGTCAGCTCTGGATCTGGGCCGTAAGGACCGCCGCCCCAAGGCCGTGCGGCCGTCAGCCCTGGCGCTGGGCCGTGGCCGGGTGGCCGGCCGGCTCGCCGCCCGGCCGGTGCGTCCCGGGGCCGCGCCCCGGGATCGTCAGGACGATGAGGGCCGCCACCAGGGCGACGCCCCCGCCGATGAGGAACCCGGCGCGGAAGCCGCCCTCCGACGGCACCACCACCGGCCCCAGCTTGACCGTCATGCCGGCCAGCACCGCGCCGAGGACCGCGCTGGCGGTGGAGGTGCCGATCGAGCGCATGAGGCTGTTCAGCCCGTTGGCCGCCGCCGTCTCGGTGAGCGGCACGGCGCTCATGATGAGCGAGGGCATGGCCGCGTACGCGAACCCGATCCCGGCGCTGACCACGGCCGAGAACACCAGGACGCCCCACGCCTGGCCCATGAGGGCGAGGGCCAGCAGGTAACCGCAGGCGATGACGATCGTGCCGAGCAGCAGGGAGACCTTGGGCCCGCGGGCCGCGGACAGGCGGGCCGCCACCGGGGAGATCGCCATCATGACCAGCCCGGCCGGCGCCATCCACAGACCCGCCGCGACCATCGACTGGCCCAGGCCGTACCCGGTGGCCGTGGGCAGTTGCAGGAGCTGCGGGGTCAGCAGCGACATCGCGTACATCGCGAAGCCGATGACGATGGAGGCCAGGTTCGTCATCAGCACCTGCCGCCGCGCGCTGGTGCGCAGGTCGACCAGCGGCGCCGGCGTACGCAGCTCCCACCAGCCCCACAGCAGCATGACCACCGCCGCCGCGGCGAGCATGCCGAGCGTGGTGGCGCTGGTCCAGCCCCATTCGCCGCCCTTGGAGACGGGCAGCAGGAGCAGCACCAGACCGGCCGACAGCCCGGCCGCCCCGACGAAGTCGAACCGCCCGGGTGACTTGACCGGCGACTCAGGCACGATCAGCAGCACCAGCACGAACATCACCAGGCCGAGCCCGGCCGCCGCCCAGAACAGCGCGTGCCAGCTCACGTACTGGGCGACGAGCGCGGCGGCGGGCAGGCCGAGCGCCCCGCCCACGCCGAGCGAGGAGCTCATCAGGCCGATCGCCGCGCCGAGCCGCTGCGGCGGCAGCACGTCCCGCATGATCGCGATGCCCAGCGGGATCACCCCCATGCCGAGGCCCTGTAAGGTGCGGCCGATCACCATGGGGAGCAGCGAGTTGGCCGGGGCGCACACCAGGGAGCCGACGGCCAGCAGGAGCGTGCTGACCATCATGACGCGACGCTTGCCGTACAGGTCGCCGAGCCGCCCGGAGACGGGCATGGCCACCGCGCCGGCCAGCAGGGTCGCGGTGATGGCCCAGAAGGCGTTGGCGGTGGTGGTGTGCAGCAGGACCGGCAGGGTGGCGATCAAGGGGACGATCAGGGTCTGCATCAGCGAGACCGTGATGCCCGCCGCCGCCAGCACGCTGATGATCGCCCCGCTGCGCGGTGCGGCGTGCGTCGAGCTCATCGATTTTCTCCGTATCGCTCACGATATGCACCATGCATACAGCGTGTAGCCTACACATCGCGATCAACGGGATATCCTGGCCTCCGACCGGGAGGGATCCGTGCGCGAGAAGATCGCCGACATCGAGCGCGAGCTCATGCTCATCGGGCGCTACAAGGAGCTCGCGGCGGCGTCCGCCGCCCCCGCCGAGCGGAGGCTTGAGCGTAGCAGCAGCTACATCCTGCTCAGCAGGCTGGAGTCGGCTCCCATGTCGATCGGCCAGCTCGCGCAGGCGTTCAGCCTCGACGCCTCCACCGTCAACCGGCAGACCGCGGTCCTGCTCCGCGAGGGGCTGGCCGAGCGCATCCCCGACCCGGAGGGCGGCATGGCGCGCAAGCTCCGCATCACCGCGGAGGGCCTGCGCAGGGTGGGCGAGGAGCGCGCCTACCGGCTCAGCGGCCTGGCCACCGTGCTGAAGGACTGGACCCCGGCGGAGCTGGCCTCCTTCGCCGAGGGCCTGGCGCACTTCAACGCCAGCATCGAGCGTTAGCCGCACCGCCACGGAGGTCAGGCACGCTGCGGCCCGGCGGGCGTGCTCACGCAGCCGCCCGGTGGCCGGGGCCACCGGGCGGGGAGTGCCGTCAGGCGAGGGTCAGCGGGTCGTGCAGACGGTTCCGTTGAGGGTGAAGACGGCGGGCAGGACGTTCGGCCCGCTGTAGTTGCCGACGAAGCCGATCGTGGCCGAGCCGCCCGTGGGCAGCGAGCCGCCGGTGGGCTCGTTGACGACCTTGACGTGCGAGCCCTCCTGCGTCCAGACGGCGCTCCAGCCCGAGCCCAGGCTCTGCCAGGGGCGCGGCCAGTCGAAGCCCAGCGTCCAGCCGTTGATCGGCGCCCCGTTGTTGGTGATGTCGATCGCGCCGACATAGCCGCTGCCCCAGTCGGACTGGTTGGTCAGGCGGACCGAGCAGGAGCTGGTGGCGGGCGTGCCGGTGGTGAACGTCAGGGGCGGTGAGGCCCACGAGACGCCGCCGCCGCTGTCACGGGCGATCACGTTGACCGTGTAGCGGGTGCCCGGCTTGAGGTTGGCGACGGCCAGCGAGGTGCCGCGGCTCTCGCCGAGCTGCTCGCTGACGCCCGAGTCGTTGCGGTAGACCTCGTACTTCGCGATCGGGCGGGCCCCGGCGGAGGCGGCCGGCCAGGAGACGGTGGCGCTCTTGTCGGTGACGTTCGAGGCGACCGGCTGCCCGGGCGCGCCCGGCAGACCGGCCTGGGCGGCGGCGGGACGCACCACGATCGTGGTCATCGACAGCGGCGGGAGCGTCTGGCTCGTGGCGCTGCCCGCGGTGGAGCTCGTGATGGCGGTGGCGCCGTTGGTGTGCGTCAGTACGGGGGGCGCCCCGGCGGCCGGGGTGAGACCGGTGTAGCCGATGGCGACGGGGTAAGAGGTGTCCGACGAGGTGTTGATCAGCAGCACCGCGAGGTCGCCGTTGGGCCTGCGGGCGGCGTGCGCGGCCACCTTGGGCTGGTCGGTGGCGGCGCGGACGAACTGGTCGCCGGGCCGGGCGAACCTGCTCATCATCTGCAGCGCGTAGTACGGCGCGAAGGGCGTGTTCAGGGCCGGCTCGCACACGTCGCCCGCCGCGGTGCACGTCCCGCTCGACAGCAGGCCGAAGTCGCCGTAGTCGGTGTGCCCCTCGACCTGGCTGACGGTGCCGATGCCGTTGTGGACGTTCCACCAGTCCACGCTGAACACCCCGTTGGCCAGCAGCGTGGCGTAGGCGTCGGCGGCGGCCAGCGCGCCGGGCTGGGTGGTGGCGCCGCCGCTGCTGGTGCCGGTGTTGAACTCGGTCATCGCGATGCCGATCCGCTCCGAGCCGGGGCCGGCGTTGGCGGCGATCTGCTGGCGGGTGAGCTGGATCATGTCGGCGACGTGCGCGGCCTTGTCGAAGGCGCCCGGGTACCAGTGCACCACCACGAAGTCGATCTTCGGTCCGGCGATCGACAGGACGACGTTGTTCCAGGTGCCGGCGTCGCCGCCGGCGATGATCCCGTCAGGCCAGTTGGCCGGGGTGGTCAGCACCGCGCCGACCTTGATGGAGGGGTCGGCCGCCTTCATCGCGTCGGAGTAGGCCACGACGTGCCGGGCGTACTCGGCCGGGCTCTTGTCGGCGTGGTCGTCGGCCTCCCAGGCGGCGCCGTAGTGGCCGTTGCCGTAGTTCTCGTTGCCGATCTCCCAGTATTTGACGCCGTAGCCCTTGGTCACGTTGGCGTGCCGGACCCAGGCCGCGGCCTCCTCGGCGGTGCCGGTGCCGTAGTTGGCGGTCACCATCGCCTGCGCTCCGGTCCGCCGCACCCCGCGCATGAACGTGTCGAAGTCCGTGTTCGGCGCCACGTAGCCGCCGGGGGCGGTGTGGTCGGCCCAGTGGTAGATGTCGGAGTAGGAGCCGCCGGGGTAGCGCAGCAGCTTCACGCCGGCGTCCTTGAGCCGGTCGGCGGTCTCGTCGGTGCCCAGGTTGCTGTCCCAGATGGCGTGGTTGGAGCCGATGCCGGTCTGGGGGACGGTGGCCAGCGCGCCACGGGCGTTGACGCTGACCGCCACCGGGGCGGCCTCCGCCGCGGGAGCCGCGGAGATCGAGGCCGTGGCGGCGGCTGGGGCGGCGGCGGGGGCGGACAGAGTGGCCAGCGCCAGCAGGACGGCGGACACTGCGCGTGAACGGGCCTTGTGCATGAGGACACCTCGCCAGGAGCGGACTGTGGTTCGACGTTCCTCCCGACCGGGGGGCACGATGATCCTGAGCCCTGGCGCCGGGGCCGGTCAAACATGGGTGAAAGTTTCACTCCGCCCACAGGCGCGACGTTCCTGACCAGCGGCTCCGGGAATCCGGCGGCGATATTCCTATAAAACCCGCTTGATTTGTGGTCAATACCCGCTTACGTTGATGATCCCAGGTGGAGCCGGAGAGGATGTCATGCGTCGCCTGACCGTCGTCGACCTCGGCGGAGCGCTCGCAGCGGCGCTCCTGGCCGTGCCGCACGCACTGCCAGAGGAGCCGGCGGGGTGACGGGACGCGCCGCCGACTGGCTGCTCGCGCTCGCGGGCGGCGTCCTGCTCACGCTGATGACCCTGTCCAACGCCGTGCTCGCCCGGCACACCGACGCGGTCTTCGCCTCCTGGGCCGCGCACGGGCTCGGCGCCGTGGTGGCGCTGCTCCTGGTGCTGGCCGTCCGCCTCCGAACGCCGGACCGGGATGAGGCCCGCCTCGGCGCCGGCCCGCCCGGCCGGGCGCCGCTCTGGTTCTACCTGGGCGGCATCCCCGGCGCGCTCGTCGTCATCATCTCCGCCGTCGCGGTGAACAGCGAGCTCGCCCTGGCCGGGACCGTGGCGCTGATGCTCACCGGGCAGGTCGTCTTCGGCGTCGTCTCCGACCACCTGGGCCTGCTGCGCATCCCGAAACGCCGGATCACCGGCATGGATCTGGCCGTCGCCGGATGCGTCCTGGCCGGCAGCGTGCTGATCGTGCTCGGCGGGGCGTGAGCGATGCTCTTCCCCATCCTGCTCGCCCTGCTCAACGGGGTGCTCATCGGCACGAGCCGGGCCATCAACGGCCAGCTCGGCACGCGGACCGGCGCGTTCAGGGCCTCCGTCTGGAACCACGCGGTGGGTTTCGCCTTCCTGACGGCGGTCATGCTCGTCATGGGCGTCTGGCCGCAGATCACGGACGTGCCGGCCGCCGCCTACGCCGGCGGCGTGTTCGGCGCGCTCTTCGTGGCGGTCAACAGCCATGTCTTCCCCCGGCTCGGCGCGATGAACGCCTCCGTGCTGGTCATCAGCGGCCAGGTGCTCTCCGCCGTCGTCATCGACTGCGTCCGGCAGGGCACGGTGCCCGCCCCGGTCCGGCTCGCCGGCGTCGCCCTCGTCCTCCTGGGGCTCAGCCTGCCCCGCGTGAGCGCGAGCCGGGCGTTCGCCGCCGCCCACGCCCGCCTGCGCCGCCTCCACCGCTGAATCAGCCCCCACGTCCCGGAGAAGATCCGCGCCGCCCGCTGACCGCGCCATGACGGCGGGCGGGTCAGCCGGGCAGGATGCGGAAGCCGGCGTCCACGGGGATGCGAGTGCCCGTGACGGCGTCGAACCCGCCGCCGAGGACGGAGCCGATCACCGCGGCGACGTCCTGCGGCTCCAGCATCCGGCCGAGCACCGCGCGGCGGGCCAGCGCCGCCTCGACCTCGGGCGTGCGCACGGCCGCGCTACCCTCGGTGCGTACGGCCCCGGGCGACACGGTGTTCACCGCGATCCCCCAGGCGCCGGCCTCGGCCGCCACGTGCTGGGCGAACGTGTCGAGCGCCGCCTTCGCGGTCGAGTGCGCGATCGAGCCGGGACGTACGTGGTCGGCGCTGATGCTGGAGACGTAGACGATCCGGCCCCCGCCCTGCGCCCGCATGCGGCCGAGGGCCTGCACGGTGACGTGGAAGGCGGCGGCCAGCTCGCCGGTGACCTTGCCCGCGAAGTCCTCCCAGGGCATCTCCGCGAGCGGCGCGAACGGCGGGCTGATGTTGGCGTTGCAGACGAGCGCGTCCACCCGGTCGCAGGCGCCGACGAGGGCGGCCGCCTGCCCGGGGTCGCACACGTCGGCCCGCACGGCCCGCGCCGTGCCGCCCGCCGCCTCGATCTCCTTGACCACCCTTTCCGCCGCCGTCGCGTCGCTGCGATAGTTGACGATCACGTGGAATCCGCGTCGGGCCAGTTCCTGTGCCGTCGCGGCGCCGATGCCGCGGCCGGCGCCGGTGACGAGCGCGATCTGTTTCATGCCTCAGCCTCCCTCTCTCCGGCGGCCGACTTTAGAGAATCGGGCATTCTGTGGGAAAGTACCTACCTTCGGGTGAGCTCCCCACCTTTTCGTCGGTGTCCAGCTCGACGCGTCCCACGGTGACGTGTCTCACATCGCCCGTTAAAGCGGGCAATAACCCATATTTCCCACTTGTTTACCGGTAATCTCACGGGTTACGCGATCACCAGGAGGCGGGATGACGGCACCGGCCGATCCGTTCGACGGCGGCGACCACGAGATCGGCCGCCTGCTCAGCGGCTTCCAACAGGACATGGCGGCGCTGGAGCGGCTGAGCGACCAGATCGCCGCCGTCAGAGGCCGGGGCGAGGCGGCGGAGGGGCGCGTGGTGGTCGAGGTGACGCAGTCCGGCGGGCTCGCCGGGCTCACCATCGACCCGCGCGCCATGCGGCTCGGCTCCACCGAGCTGGCGGCGGCCATCCTCGACGCCGCGGCCAAGGCGGCCCGGGACGCCGAGCACGGGACGAGCAGCCTCGTGGCCCCGTTCATCAGCGGCACGGTGCTGGACGGCGACGACGCACGCGGGAGCAGGCGTTGAGCACCATCCCAGGCCCGCAGGACAGCGGGCGCGGCCGGTGAGCATCAGCCCGGGCCGCGCGAGCATCTACGGCTTCGGCGCCCTCGGCCTCGCGGCCTTCGTGTTCAAGATGCTCGCTGTCGACTATCCGGAGGGCGATCCGGCCAAGGCGCGCCTGGCCGCCGGCGTCTGGTCCCGGCTGGCCGACGACATCGAGCGGAGCCCGGACCGCAGCTATCCGGCCGCGGCGGCGGTGTGGCGGACCAGCAGCGGGCAGGGCGTGGATGCCTTCAAGTCGGCCGTCACCGCGGGGCTGTACCCGCAGCCCGAGGAGGCGGGGTACGCCGCCAAGCTCGCCCGGCGCTGCCGGCAGAACAGCGCGGCCTGCACCGACTTCGCCGAAGTGATCGAGACGGCGCAGCACGCGTACTGGACGCTGGCGATCGCGAACTTCGCCAGCTTCATCTTCATCTCCACCTTCCCCTGGCAGGCCGGGACGGCGTACGAGATCGCCCAGTTCCTCACGCGGCGGGCGCAGGCGGGCGTGCTGGCCAAGCTGCTGGAGCACAGCATCGCCAGGATCGTGCTGAGCAAGCTGACCGAATACACGATCGGCAGCGCGTTCTTCGCCGTGGGCGACGTGGCGGTGGTCGCGGGCGTCAAGGCGGTACGGGGCGAGGACCCCGGCTCGCTGAAGGAGAACGCGACGCAGGCACTGAAGGAGTTCGCCGCCTCCGTGGCCTTCTACGGCGTGTTCGACGCCGCCGCGCCGCTGGCCAGGCAGGCGACCCGCAACGCGGACGTGCAGTACTTCCTGAGCCGGATGGCCGGGGGGTCGCTGGGCTACGGCCCCTCGTACGACGCCATGAACGGCCAGGAGGGCACCGACCTCATCCCCACCTGGAAAGAGACCCTCGGCAGAGCGCTGCTGTACTTCACGATGGCCCACAAACCGGCCGGCTGAGAGGACGACATGGAGATCAACCGGACCGGGATCCGGTCGTCGGCGAACGCGTTCGACAACGAGCGGCACACGCTCGGCGTGCACGCCGCGCAGGCGCGCAAGGAGCTGGAGGCCATCGGGAACTTCTGGGGCGGCAGCAAGGAGGGCACCACCTTCCTCAAGGGCGAGGGCGGCGCGTCGGGCTACGAGGCGGTCACCGGCCAGATCATGGAGGGCGTCGACGTGTTCCGCGAAGCCCACCACGAGATCGCCGAACGCCTGCGCCTGATGGCGGACCTGGTCCGGGTGGGCGACTGGGACAGCGTGACCGACCTGCTGTCCAGGCTGCCGGCCGCCGATCCCAACCGGAAGATCTGGGGCACTAGCTAGGCCAAACGACCCGTTACGTAGATCTTTTCCGGCGTTCTTCCACGTCAGGGCTATTTCCGATTACACTTTCGGGATGCGTTATGTCCCTTTTGTCCTGGTTGCTGCTGCGTCGATCGCGTTCCACGCGACCCCCGCCGCGGCCATCACCAACGGCTCTGTCGACGGTGACGCCCACCCGGAAGTCGGGGCGCTCATCGCGGACAAGCCGAACCCGGACGGCACCTGGAGCTACTGCACGGGAACGCTCATCTCGCCGACCGTCTTCCTGACCGCCGCCCACTGCGGCGAGAAGAAGCAGACGACCGCCAAGGTCTCCTTCAGCGGCCGCTACGAGCCCGGCGACGCACTCTACACCGGCCGCTACATCCCGGACCCGCGCTTCAATCCCAAGGGCGACCTGCACGACATGGCCGTCGTCGTCTTCGGCAAGCCGGTCGACGGCATCAAGCCCGCCCAGCTGCCCGGCGCGGGCCTGCTGGACCGCCTGGAGGCCGACGGCAAGCTGAAGTCCACCCGGTTCACCCCGGTCGGATACGGCTCTCTCGCGCCCACCAAGGCGCCGGCCAAGGGCTCGAACAAGAAGGCGCACGGTAGCCGGTACCACTACACCGACACCCGCTACCACGCGTCCATCTCCTTCAACGACCTGTCCGGCAAGTGGCTCGACCTCTCGCTGCGCGCCAAGAGCGACGGCAGCACCTGCTTCGGCGACTCCGGCGGCCCAAACTTCCTCGGCGGACCCGACTCGCACCTCCTGGTGGCGACGTCCATCAGCGGAGCCGACGACGCCTGCAGGGCGACCAACTACGACTACCGCCTGGACTCCGCCACGGCCAGGAAGTTCCTCGGCAAGTACGTCACCCTTCCCTGAACGGGAACGGCGGCGCGGGCGGGCGGGGCGCTTCGACCCCGTCCTGACCCGCGCCGGTGAAGGGGCGGGGCGCCGGGTCGGGCCTCGGCGGCGCCTGGTCGACGAGCGCCTGGATCGCCGTCCTGCGCCGCTCGATGCCCGCCCCGTCGATGCTGATCCGCGGCCTGTTTCGACTCTTGTCATCAGTCACGGTCACGGAGCGTACTGACCCGCTCACCAAGAGCGGGTCACGAGCAGGCTAGTCCTCGACCGCCTTGAGCACCGCGTCCGCGATCGAGCGCGGGTCCACCCCGAAGTGCTCGCGTACGGCCTCCCGCGTGCCGGACAGCCCGAACCCGTCGGTGCCCAGCGAGGCCCACGGCTGGTCGACCCACGGCCGGATCTGGTCAGGCACCGCCCGCATCCAGTCGCTGACCGCGATCACCGGGCCCTCGGCCCCCGCGAGGGCCTGCCGCAGGTACGGCACGCCGGTCGCGGTCATGGCCTCGCGCCGCAGCTCGCTCCACGAGGTGACCGACCAGACGTCGACGCCGAGGCCGTACTCGTCCTGGAGCAGCCGCTGGGCCTCCAGCGCCCAGTGGATCGCGGTGCCGCTGGCCAGCAGGTGCGCCGCGCCGCCGCCGGCGGAGTAGCGGTAGATGCCCTTGACGATGCCCTCCTCGACGCCCTCGGGCATCGCGGGCTGCGGCATCGGCTCGTTGTAGAGGGTCAGGTAGTAGAACACGTCCTCCGCGTCGGGTCCGTACATCCTCCTGAGCCCGTCCCGCACGATCACGGCGACCTCGTAGGCGAAGGCCGGGTCGTAGGCCAGGCAGGCCGGGTTGGCGGAGGCCAGGAGCTGCGAGTGCCCGTCCGCGTGCTGCAGCCCCTCCCCCGTCATCGTGGTCCGCCCGGCGGTCGCGCCGATGAGGAACCCGCGGCCGAGCTGGTCGGCCAGGGCCCACATCTGGTCGCCGGTCCGCTGCCAGCCGAACATCGAGTAGAAGATGTAGAAGGGGATCATCGGCTCGCCGTGCGTGGCGTAGCTGGAGGCCGCGGCGGTGAACGACGCCATCGAGCCCGCCTCGGTGATGCCCTCGATGAGGATCTGCCCGTCCACCGCCTCCTTGTACGACAGCAGCAGCTCGCGGTCGACGGCTTCGTACCGCTGGCCGAGCGGCGAGTAGATCTTCGCCGTGGGGAAGAGCGACTCCATGCCGAACGTCCTGGCCTCGTCCGGCACGATCGGCACCCAGCGCCGGCCGGACTCCGGCTCCTTCATCAGGTCCTTGACCAGCCGTACGAACGCCATCGTGGTGGCGATCGGCTGCGCCGACCCCTTGGCCAGGGCGCCGAAGGGGCGCTCGCCGGGCTGCGGCAGCACGTGGTGGGAGACCGTACGGGCGGGGATCGGCCCGCCGAGGGCCTGCCGCCGCTCGGCCGCGTACCGGGCCTCGGGCGAGTCGGGCCCCGGATGCAGGTACGGGGGCAGGTCGCCGCTGAGCGCCGCGTCGGAGACCGGCAGGCCGAGCCGGTCGCGCATGACGCGGAACTCGTCCTGGGTGAGCTTCTTCATCTGGTGGTTGGCGTTGCGCGCCTCGACGCCCGCGCCCAGCGTCCAGCCCTTGACGGTCTGCACCAGGACCACCGTGGGCGCGTCGGTGTGCTCAAGCGCCTTGCGGTAGGCGGCGTACACCTTGCGCGGCTCGTGGCCGGCCCGCGACCCGCCGACGATCCTGCGCAGGTCCTCGTCGGAATGGGGCACCTCCAGCCCCTCGAAAAGCCGCTCCCTGATGTAGCCGCCGGTCGAGGCGGCGAACGTCTGGAACTGCCCGTCCGGGATCTCGCCGAGCCTGGCCACCAGCTCGTCGGAGCCGAGCAGGCCGTCCCACTCCTGCCCCCACAGCGCCTTGACCACGTGCCAGCCCGCGCCCTTGAAGACGCTCTCCAGCTCCTGCACGATGCGGGTGTTGCCGCGGACCGGCCCGTCGAGCCGCTGGAGGTTGCAGTTGATCACGAACGTGAGGTTGTCCAGCCCCTCCCTCGCCGCCAGCGTGAGCGCCGCCGTGGACTCGGGCTCGTCCATCTCGCCGTCGCCGAGGAAGGCCCAGACGTGGCTGCCCGAGGTGTCTTTGATGCCACGGTTGTGCAGGTAGCGGTTGAAGCGGGCCTGGTAGACCGCGTTCAGCGGGCCGAGCCCCATGGACACGGTCGGGAACTGCCAGAAGCCGGGCATGGCCCTCGGGTGCGGGTAGGACGGCAGCCCGCCCTCGGTCTCGCGCCTGAACAGGTCGAGCCGCTCCTCGCTGAGCCGGCCCTCCAGGAAGGCCCTGGCGTAGACGCCGGGCGAGGCGTGGCCCTGGAAATAGACCTGGTCGCCGGAGCCGTGGAAGAAATGGTTGAACCCCACCTCGTAGAGCCACGCGGCCGAGGCGTAGGTGGCCAGGTGGCCGCCCAGCCCGAGCTTGCTGCCCCGGCTGACCATGACCGCGGCGTTCCACCGGTCGTAGGCCGCGATGCGCTCTTCCAGCGCCAGATCACCCGGATAGGCGGGCTCATCCCGCGTGGGCACCGTGTTGACGTATCGCGTGCTCGTGGCCAGCTTGCGCAACAGGTAGTCGGCCCGATCGGGACCGGCCGCCCGGCGGACCGCCTCGAGGGATTCGAGCCATTCGGCGGTCTCTTGCGGATCGAGATCTCTCTGCATGCATACCATTAAACACCCTATGATCGATCATCCGATGAGAGGATATAACCGGTGGAACCTGTAGGGCGGCGGCCGTTGCGCGAGGAGATCCGCAAGGTGCTGGTCGACGGCCTGATCAGCGGCCGATGGGAGCCGGGTGACCGGATCGTGGAGCGCCGTCTGGCCACCGAACTGCAGGTCAGCCAGGCTCCGGTACGCGAGGCGCTGCGCGAGCTCGAAGCCCTCAGGTTGATCGAGTCATCCCCCAACAGGGGCGCGCGGGTCCGCGGGTTCGCGCCCTCGGACCTGCGCGAGGTCTATCAGGTGCGGGCGGGGCTGGAGGAGACGGCCACCCGTCTGGGCCGGCCCTCGGTTGAGGCGCTGCGGGCCCACGTGACCGGCCTGCACGCCGCCGTCGCCGCCGATTCCCTGGATGACCAGGTACGCCACGGCGTGGCGTTCCACCGGGAGATCGTGGCGGCGGCCGGCAACGCGCTGCTGCTGTCGGTGTGGGAGTCGCTGGGCATCGAGGTGTGGACGCACGTGTCGATCCGGCTGTTCAGGATGCGGCCACATGAGAACGCGGCCGACCACGAGCCCCTCGTGGAGGCGTTCGGCCGGAACGACCCGCAGGTCGGCCGCCTGCTCCACGACCACGTACTCGGCTACGCCCCCTGAACCCCGGGCGTGCCGGATCCCGATCCGGCGCTCAGCCGAGCTTGAGCAGCAGCCCGGCGAGCTCGTCCGGCATGGTGATCATGCAATCGTGGCCGGTCGGCAGCTCCCACACCTGCGCCGGGTCGCCGTTGGGCTGCGTCTCGGGGACGGGCCGCCGGGTGATCCCTTCCGGTACGCCGGCGACGCAGTGGATATGCGTCTGCGGGATCGTCCGCACGGCCGGGTTGTCCAGCCGGACCGGTTGCCGGAGGCAGCCCACCGGCTGATCCGACAGCATCGTGCGCAGCCAGGCGACGTCCGCCGGGTCCGTGACCCCGAACAGGCCCATGGGCGGCGGCAGCTCCGGCAGCGGCGGGATCCGCCAGCCGGCGCCGGACTCCGCGGCGCGCTCGATCAGGGCCTGGGTCATGGGCTGGACGTCGATCGCGCTCTCGCCGTCCTCCGGGACCATCGCGTCGAGGTACACCAGATGGGCGATGCGATCGGGGACCTGGTTGGCGGCGGACGAGATGACCAGGCCGGCGTAGCTGTGCCCGACGAGTATCACCTCGGTGAGGTCCTCCTCGGTGATCAGCCTGACGACGTCGTCCACGTGCGTGTCCAGCCCTACCTCGGGGCCGAGCAGGTGGGCCTTGTCGCCGTAGCCGGTCAGGGACGGCGCGAGCACCCGGTGCCCGGCCGACGCCAGCAACGGGACCACCCGTTCCCAGGCCTGCCCGCTGTGCCAGGCACCGTGAACCAGCAGATATGTCGACATGGTGTCGCTCCTTGCCATGCTTTGTCCGCGCCGGGCGCGGAGGATGAGGGCCACCGGCCGAGTTCGCCAGGTGGGCCGGTGACCAGGCTGCTGTCCCGGCTCGGACGGAGCCAGAGCCCTCGCGATCCTGGGGGTGACAGGACCAGGCAGGCGCGTGGTCGCGCTCACTACAGTGGAGAAATGAGCGACGAATCGAACCTCCTGGGCGATTACGTGCGCGCTCGCCGCGAGCTGGTCACCCCCGAACAGGCCGGGATCCCCGCTTCGGGAGTGCGCCGCGTGCCCGGCCTGCGCCGGGAGGAGGTCGCGATGCTCGCCGGCATCAGCGCCGACTACTACCTGCGCCTGGAGCAGGGCCGCGACCGCCACCCGTCCGTGCAGGTCCTCGAGTCGCTCGCCCGCGTGCTGCGGCTCGACGACGACGCGACGGCGTACCTGCTGCGGCTCGGCGCCGACAAGCCCCGGCGGCGCCGGCGGCGGCCCCGCAAGGAGACCGTCCCGCCGAGCGTCGCCCAGCTCGTCACCACGCTCCCGCTGCCCGCGTACGTCGAGGGCCGCTACTTCGACGTCCTCGCCGCCAACCGCTTGGCGACGGCTCTGTCACCGCGCCTCGCGGCGGGGGCCAACCGCCTGCGTGACGTGTTCCTCGACCCCGCGGAGCAGGCCCTCTACCCCGACTGGGAGAGCGCCGCCGCGGGCATGGTCGCCGGCTTCCGCGAGTCCGTGGGCACCGACACGGACGACCCCCGGTTCATCGAGCTCGTCGGCGAGCTCTCTCTCGCCAGCCCTCTCTTCAGCCGGCTCTGGGCCCGGCACGACGTGGAGGCGTGCGAGGGCACGTCCAAGCACATCGACCATCCCCAGGTCGGCGATCTGTGGCTGAACCGGGAGCGGCTGAGCATCGGCGGCGCGCCCGGCCGGCTGCTGGTCATCTTCCACCCGGATCCCGGCAGCGACAGCGCAGGCAAGCTGGCGCTCCTCGCCTCGGCCGCGCAACCGCCGGCCGCGGCCACCTCCCCCTCTGATAACGCCCCCGCTGTTTGACTGCGGCCTGGCCTTTCCGCCGCCTTGGTCCGGGCGCCCCGCTCCCGTCTGCGCGCCCTTCCGGCGGCACCGAAACGGTCGGATGATCCGCTGTTCACTAGACTTCGCCCATGACCTCGACGAAGGACCAGCCCGTCCGGCCGCGCACCATCGCCCAGCTCGCCGAGCTGGCCGGGGTGTCGACCGCGACGGTCTCCAAAGTGGTGAACGGCAGGTCCGAGGTGGCGCCGGAGACCCGGGCGCAGATCGAGCGGCTCATCAGCGAGCACGGCTACCGCAGGCAGCGGCGGCGCGGCAGCCCGGCCGCCCTGGTGGAGCTGGTCTTCCACGCGCTCGAAGGCGACTACCCCATCGAGATCATCAAGGGCGTCGAGCAGGTCGCCCGCGAGAACAGCCTGGCCGTGGTGCTGTCGGAGCTGCGGCGACGCCACGTTCCCGGGCGGAGCTGGATCGAGGAGGTGCTGAGCCGCCGTCCCACCGGCGTGATCGCGGTCTTCTCCGGCTTGACCGACGAGCAGCGCGACCAGCTCACCACCCGCGACATCCCGCTCGTCCTGCTCGACCCGAGCGGGGACCCCGGACTCAAGGAGCCTTCCGTCGGCGCGAGCAACTGGAGCGGCGGGCTGTCGGCCACCCGCCACCTGCTCGGGCTCGGCCACCGGCGCATCGCCGTGATCACCGGCCCCGATTACGCGATGGCCAGCCGGGCCAGGCTCGACGGCTACCGCGCCGCGCTCGAGGCGGCCGGCGTGCCCGTCGATCCGGAGCTGATCGGCCGGGGTGACTTCCTGGTCGAGGGCGGCCTGACCCAGGCGCAGCGGCTGCTGCGCCTGCCCGATCCGCCTACCGCGATCTTCGCCTGCAACGACGGCCAGGCGATGGGCGTCTACCAGGCGGCTCACGAGCTGCGGCTGCGCATCCCCGACGACCTGAGCGTGGTCGGCTTCGACGACCTGCCGTCGATGCGGTGGATGACCCCGCCGCTGACCACCATCCGCCAGCCGCTGACCGAGATGGGCGCCGCGGCCGCCACCATGCTGGTGGCGCTCGCACAGGGCGCGCCGCTCCCGCAGAGCCGCATCGAGCTCGGCACCGACCTTGTCGTCCGCGCCAGCACCGCGCCGCCGGCCCGCTGATTTCCGATCTTCGCGCCGTACGTGCCGGAGGACTGTACGAGTCGGAGGGCCGTACGGACGGATCGGAAGGAACGGGCGGATCGGGAGGGGG
>NZ_VCKX01000145.1 GCF_005889725.1 Nonomuraea zeae | reverse complement strand
GGTGGAGGGGGCCTTGGCGGTGGGCGGCACTTCGGTGGCGGGCGATGTGCCGGTGGTGGACTGAGTCTCTGCGGCGGACCGCGTCCCGGTGGTGGGCAGCGCTTTGATGGTGGAGGACGTCTCGGTGGTGGACCGCGCGTCTTCAGCCCGCGATGCCGCTCCGTCCGGCCGCGCTTCTTCGCTCGCCCGAGCCTCGCCGGCGGGCCGCGCTTCTTCCGCGGGTCGCGCTTCCGCAGCGGCTGCTTCTCGGTCGGCTGCTTCTCGGGTGGATGCTTCCCGGGTGGATGCTTCCCGGCCGGACGCCTCTCGCGTGGCTGCTTCTCGGGTGGACGCTTCCCGGTCGGATGCATCCTGGGTGGACGCTTCTTCGGTGGACGTGGCGGAGGTGTCCGCGGCTATGGTCTCCGCCCGGTTCGTCCGGGCGGCCCGCTGCTCCTGCGCCGCCACGAGCGTGATCCCGTCGCGCCCGGTCACCGCCAGCGTCGTGCCGCCGGGGCTGAAGGCCAGGTCCGGGGCCGCCGCGTCCGCCCCGGTGAGCGGCTGCACCTCGACGATCCGCGTCCTGGCCCGCCCGGCCGCCACGTCCCACACCTCGACGCGCCCGCCCAGGCTGGAGAAGGCCACTCGCGCGCCGCCGGGGGAGACGGCCACCTTGCGGTCGGTGACGTCGAAGAGCACCTGCGCGCCCCGGTACACCTTGGTCTCGTTGCCGCTGCTGATCGCGTACGTGCCCCCGGCCGGCGGTCGCCCGGTGGCCACCTCGAACGGCTTGCCGTCGGCGCCCTCGGCGTACCGGCCGTCGTCGCTCAGCGCCGTGCTCCCCATGGGCAGCGTGTACGAGGCGAGCCGCCGCCCGGCGGTCACGTCCCAGACGGTGACGCCGCCCGCGCCCCATCTGACCAGGTCGTCCCCGCGCAGCAGGTAGCGGGCCCGCGGGTCGGGGGCCGGATCGGTGAACACCCCCAGCTCCGGCTGCACGAGCGAGGCCTGGAGCGCCGCCCGCGCCTCGAAGACCGGCGACAGCCGATAGGCGGCCACGCTCAGCCGCATCGCCGTGCGCGGATCCGAGTCCCGCAGAGCCTCCGCCCTGGCGGCCACGGCCCGCGCGTCGGCCTCGATGAGCCGGCCGCGCAGCTGGTTCTGGCCGTGCACGGAGACGACGGACATCGTCACCGCCACGGCCAGCACCGCGGCCAGCCCGGCCAGGGCGGGGGCCAGCAGCTTCCTGCGCTGCTTGGACAGGGTCACGCTGTCGTTGATGAAGTCGCGTTCGAGCTGGTTGAGCCGCAGGTGGCGGCGCTTGGTCGCGGCCCAGCCGAGCGCGGTGTCGAGTCTCTGGCCGCGGAAGAGGTGGCTCCTGCCGCGCCGGTGCTCCGACCAGTGCCTGGCCGCCGTGCGGATCGCCCGGTGCACCGCCAGGCCGTCGCGCTCGTCGGCGACCCAGCCACGCAGCCGGGGCCAGGCCCGGTAGAGCGCGGCGCTGGCCGGGGCCACCCGGTCGTCGCTGATGGCCACGAGCTTGCCGATGGAGGTCTCCACGGTCGGTACGCGCACGCTGCGGCGTACCAGGAGACCTGCCTCCATGAGCGGGCCCAGCACGTCGCCCTCGTCCTGCGGGGTGTCGCCGTCGAGCAGGCGCAGCAGCAGGCCCGGCACCTCTTCCTGCTGGCGGGGCGTGAGGCCCTGGTAAACCTCCTCGGCCACCTCGCCCAACGGCCGCGGCCCCGCGTACCCCTCGGGCGGCCGCAACCCGGCACCGCTCCCGGCCCCCGGCGAACCGGCGGTCCCAGCCCCCGGCGCACCCGCGGTCCCGGCCCCCGGCACGCCCGCGGCTCCAGGCGCGGCGGCGGCGCCTGCCTCGGGCCCGGCCGCGGGCCCGGTCCGCAGCTCGCCGGCCGCGGGCCGGTCGGCCGGGTCCTTGGCCAGCGCCCGCCCGACCGGCCCGCGCAGGGCTTCGGGCAGCACGCTCAGATCGGGATCGACGGTGAGCAGCCGGTGCATCACCCCGCCCAGGCTCTCCCCGCAGAACGGATCGCGTCCCGTGGCCGCGAACAGCACCACCGCGCCCCAGGCGAACACGTCGGCCGCCGCCCCGGGCTCCTGCCCGGTGACGACCTCGGGAGCGAGATAGGTGTACGTCCCGCCCATCGCCCCGCCGGCGGGCAGCCCCAGCTCGATCACCTTCGGCCCGCCGTCGGACAGCAGCACGCTCTCCGGGTTGAGCCCGCGATGGGTGAGCCCGGCCTCGTGCAACGCGGTCAGCGCCCCGGCCAGGGCGTCCGCGAGCGCGACCAGCTCGCCGTCCGTGTAGACGCCGTGCAGCTCGACCGCGTGCCGCAGGTCAGGCCCGGACACGAACTCGCTCACGACGTACGGGATGCCTCCGTCGGTGCCGACGGCGACCACCTCGGCCAGATGACGGCTGGACACCCGCTCGAACCGCCGCCCGACTTCGCAGCGCGGCACCGTGACCGCGAACCTGCGGCCGTCGTCGTCGTAGGCGTCGTAGACGACCCCGCGCCCGCCCGCGCCGAGCCGGGCCGACAGCCAGTAGCTGCCGAGCCTCTCGGGGTCACCGGGCACCAAGCGCATCGTCACTGATGCTTAGATGCACGGCACCGCCCATTGGTTGTCGGAAAAGGACGCCACAGGTCCCCCGCGCGCCTCGGGGGACCCATGTGTCATGATCATTATGCCAGGCTTCCGGATCTTGCCGGCCACTCCGTGCGCAGCACCGACATGAGCACCGAGTCGTGCCACTCGCCGTCCCACAGCAGGGCGTCGCGCTCCACGCCCTCCTCGACGAAGCCGACCTTCTTGTACACGTGCCGCGCTCGCTCGTTGAAGGTGTAGACGCCGAGCCTGATCCGGTGGAGGGGCGTCGTGGCGAAGGCGTGGTCGAGGACCAGCTCGATGGCCTCGGTGCCGAACCCCTTCCCGAAGGCCCGAGGGCCGATGAGGGCGATGCGCAGATTGCAGGCGAGGTTGTGCCGGTCGAGCTCGTTGAGTACGACCTCGCCGACGTACTGGCCGTCCGCCATGATGGCGAGGTCGAGCCGGTCGTCGTGCTGCGCTCTGGTGGCGTACCACTGCTGGGCGGCCACGAGGTCGATCTCGCCGTGTGAGCCGGTCAGCCGGGTGACCTCCGGGTCGGAGACCAGCTCGAACAGGCCCTCGGTGTGCTCGGGGCCGACCGGGCACAGCGTCACGCGCTCACCCGTCAGCGTGGGTTTCTCGGCGAACATTTTCCCTGGTTATCAGTCTTGATCAGGCGTGGGCAAACCCATTTTCCGTAGCACGGCGTCCCGCACCTGCTCGGGGTGCAGGATGCCGACGTCGGCGATCAGGTCGGCCACCTCACGGAAATACGGCTCGCGGCGGGCCCGCATGGCGGCCGGGCCGAAGTCGGGACGATGGTCGCTCGACTTCATCCGCTCGGCCAGCACCGCGTCGGAGGCGTCCACCCAGACCACGAAAGCGTCACGCATCGCCGCACGCACTCGGGGGTCCTCGACCGTGCTGGCCGCCGCCGCTATCACCTTGGGTTCACCGGCCAGTTCGCGCAGCACGTGCTCGGCTTCGTACCGGTGCAAAGCGTCCGCTCCTTCACGGGCGGCGAGCTGCGCGGCGGTGCCGCCGTACTTCGTCTGGAGGTACGGATCGCTGTCGCTGAACGGCAGTCCGAGCGCCGTACCGATCAACCGGCCCGCCGTCGTCTTGCCCGAGCCCATCAGCCCGATCACCACGACTGGTTTGTTTTTCGACATGTGGATAGAGGTTCCTTCGTGTCAAGGAGGTAAATCTGATGACCATCGCCGGAAGCATCATCCTCATCATGCTTGGTGCGATCCTCACCTGGGCCGTCGAGTTCGACCTCGCCGGTCTCGACATCAACGTAGTCGGTGTCATTCTCATGCTCGGCGGTCTGGCCGGGCTCCTGTTCGGCATCTACCGGATCGCCGTCACCCGCAGGGCAGTCGGCCCCATCGACGAGCCGGTGCATCGCCATGAGATCTACGAGGAGCCCGAGACCCGCAGGACCACTGTCTACGAGGAGCGACGCCGTTACGACGAACCACCGCTGTAGGAGGTGACTCGACATGCCAGCCGTTGCAGAGCTGCCGTCGACCATCATGCGTTCGCCGAAGAAGGCACAGAACACGTGGGTCAAGGCCCACGACTCGGCCGTCAAGGAGTACGGCCAGGGACGACGTGCGCAGATGACCGCGTTCGCCGCGCTCAAGCACTCGTTCGAGAAGATCGGCGACCACTGGGAGCCGAAGCAGGCCAAGGGCCCGTCGGACAAGGGTGCCATGGACCGCTCAGGCAGGACTGCCGGAGGCGTCGACGCCAACGCCAGTAAGGAACACCTGCAGAACGTCGCCAAGAAGCTCGGCGTGACCGGCCGGTCGAAGATGACCAAGCAGGAGCTGGTGGGCGCCATCAGGAAGATGAGCAGGCAGGCCACCTCAAAGGCCATGCCGAAGTCCATGGCGAAGTCCGCGACGAAGGCCACCACCAAGGCCACCACCAAGGCCGCGCCGAAGTCCACGACGAAGGCCTCGTCGAAGTCCGCGCCGAAGACGATGGCGAAGACTTCGGCGAGGCCCGCCACCAGGACCACGGCGAGGGCCACCACCAAGGCCAGCACCAAGGCCGCGCCGAAGTCCACGACGAAGGCCTCGTCGAAGTCCGCGCCGAAGACCATGGCGAAGACTTCGGCGAGGCCCGCCACCAGGACCACCGCGAAGGCCACGCCGAAGTCCATGCCGAAGTCCGGGACGAAGGCCATGCCGAAGTCCGGGACGAAGTCCACGACGAAGGCTTCGGCGAGGCCCGCCACCAAGTCCACGACGAAGGCCTCGACGAAGGCCACGCCGAAGACGGTGGCGAAGTCCTCGGCGCGGCCTGCCACCAGGACCACGGCGAAGGCTTCGACGACGAGGTCCACCGCCAGGACCACCGCGAAGGCCACGCCGAAGTCCAAGACTTCGACGAGGCCCGCCACGAAGGCCACGCCGAAGACCATGTCCAAGTCCAAGACGAAGGCCACGACGAAATCACGCTGACGGCTGTGCCGATGGCCGGGCTGACAGCAGGGCCGACGGAAGAACAGCCGATAAGAGGGCCGGCAGGAAAGGCGGGCAAATCCCGCCGCAACCTGCCGGCCCTCCTCTGTTGCTACCGCGTCTCTTGCTACTGCGTCTCTTGCTACTGCGTCTATTGCTACCGGGGCCGGCGGCTCACAGCAGCCGCTTGACCGCGTTCGCGATGGCGCGCCGGTCGATGCCCGCGTCGGCGAGCTGCTCCTCCGGCGTCGCCGAGCCGGGCAGCCCGGTCACCGCCAGCTTCACCACCCTGGGCCCGAGCTCGCCGACCGCGTCCGACACCGCGTCGCCGAGGCCGCCTTCGAGCCGATGGTCCTCGACCGTGATCAGGTTCCCGGTCGTGGTGGCCGCCTCGATCAGCGCCGCCGTGTCCACCGGCTTGATCGAGTACAGGTCGATGACCCCCACGGGTATGTCCGAGGCGGCCAGCTCGTCGGCCGCCGCCAGCGCCTCGTGCACGGTCACGCCGGCCGCCACGATCGTGGCCCGGTCACCGGGCGATTGCCGCAGCACGCGGGACCCGCCCACGGGGAACCGCTCGCCCGGCGCGTAGATCACCGGTGTGTCGCCGCGCGTGGTCCGCAGGTAGGAGACGCCTTCGAGGTCGGCCATGGCCGCGGTGAGCGCCACCGCCTGGTTGGCGTCGCACGGGTAGAGCACGGTGCTGCCGTACGTGGTCCGCAGCATGGCCAGGTCCTCCAGCCCCATCTGGGACGGCCCGTCCTCGCCGATCGCCACTCCCGCGTGCGACCCGACCAGCCGGATGGAGGCCCGGCTCACCCCGGCCATCCTGATGAAGTCGTGCGCCCTGGTCAGGAACGCCGCGAACGTGGCCGCGTACGGCCGCCACCCGCGCGCCTGCAGCCCGACGGCGGCGGCAACGAGCTGCTGCTCGGCGATGTACATCTCGAAGAACCGCTCGGGGAACTCCTTCTCGAACGCGGCCGCCTTCGTGGAGTCGGCCACCTCGCCGTCCAGCGCCACGACGTCCCCGCAGGCCGTGCCGAGCGCCGCCAGCGCCGCGCCGAACGCGGTCCTGGTCGCCACCTTCTCGCCCAGCTCGTACGAGGGCAGGCTCATCGGCTTCTCGGCGAACCGGAACGGCACGGCCCCCTGGTCGGGCTTGTGCACCTCGACGCGTACGCGCCGCTGCCCGCCCAGCTCGTCGATGGCCTTGTCCGGGTCCTTGAGCGCCTTGCCGTGGGCCCCTTCGCGGTTCTCGACCTCCAGGACCCCCTCGCCCTTACGCGTCTTGGCCAGGATCACGGTCGGCCGCCTGCGCGTGTTGCACGCGTCCTGCAAGGCATAGTCGATCTGCCCAGGATCGTGCCCGTCGATCTCGATCGTGTGCCACCCGAACGCCCCGAACCTGCGCGCGTACGCGCCGGTGTCCCACCCGTGCCGGGTGGGACCCCGCTGCCCCAGCCTGTTCACGTCCACGATGGCGATCAGGTTGGCCAGCCCCTCGCATCCGGCGTGCTCGGCCGCCTCCCAGATCGACCCCTCGGCCAGCTCGCTGTCCCCGCACAACACCCACACCCGGTACGGCAGCCGCTCCAGCCGCCCGGCCATGGCCACCCCGACGCCCACGGGGAGTCCCTGTCCCAGCGAGCCGGTGGCCACGTCCACCCACGGCAGCCGGGGCGTCGGATGTCCTTCGAGCCGGCTCCCGCGCTGGCGGAACGACAGCAACTCCGCATCGTCGATCGCCCCTGCCGCCTTGTAGAGCGAGTAGAGCAGCGGGGAGGCGTGGCCCTTGGAGAAGATCAGCTGATCGTTGGCCGGATTGTCCGGATCGTCGAAGTCATAGCGCAGATGACAGGCGAACAACACGGCCATCAGATCGGCGGCGGACATGGACGAGGTCGGATGGCCGGAGCCGGCCTCCGCGGCGGCCCGCACGGAGTCGACACGCAGCTGGGCGGCCAGCTCGGCCAGATAATGAAGATCGCGCTCGGGCATCGTGTCCTCCTGGAAGACGTTCTATGCCGCCTACCCCGCCTGGCCTGCTTGACGCCGCCGGCCCACGGTGCGGACCGGCACGTGAGCGCGGCGGATCGGTGTCCGCCGGCGCCGGGGGAGAGGGCGGAGGGTCAGCGCTTGCGGCTGCGCAGGGTGGCGAAGGCGGCCATGGCCGCGCCTGCCACCAGGGTGATCAGGGCCGGGACGCGATGCTGCGACAGCCAGACCTGGGGGCTGCGGCTCTTGGAGCGCTCGTCGAACGACCCGTGCGCGCCGTAGTCCGCGGACTCGTCGGCGGGTTTCCACAGGTTCGCCACGCCGCTCGGCGGCTTGTCGTCGGTGAGCTGGGAGGACGCGCCCGTTCGGGCGAGGTAGCGGTCCACCAGGGCCGGGGCCACCTTCTGGGCGAGCATGGTGGCCACCGTGCTGGCGCCCACCCAGTACTCCTTGCGTTCCGGGTGCTCGGCCGCGTACACGATGGCCCGGGCCGCGACCTCCGGCTGGTAGATCGGCGGGACCGGTTGCGGGTGGCGGCGGAGCTTGGACAGGACCCAGTCGAACTGAGGGGTGTTGACGGCGGGCAGCTGGACGAGCGTGACGTGGAGGTCGCTGCCGTCGGCCAGCAGCTCGGTGCGTACCGACTCCGTGAAGCCCTTGACCGCGTGCTTGGCGCCGCAGTACGCCGACTGCAGCGGGATGCCGCGCTGTGACAGGGCCGAGCCCGTCTGGACGATCGCGCCCGCGTTCCGCGGCCCCATTAAGTCGAGTGCCACCTTGGTGCCCCAGACATATCCCAGGTAAGTCACCTCAGTGGTGCGTTGATATTCCTCTGGAGAAATGTCGGTAAATTTCGCGAAGACCGAAGAAAAGGCGGTGTTGATCCAGACCGAAATCGGTCCCATCTCCGCCTCGATCCGCTCCGCGGCCTGCCGTACCTGGTCGTAATCGGCGATGTCGGCCTCGTAGACCTGCCCGGTGCCGCCCTCCGCCCCTACGTCCACGGCGGCGGCGCCGAGCCCGGCCGTCCCTCGCGCGATCAGGGCCACCTTGGCCCCACGGGCGCCGAGCTCGCGGGCGACCGCGCGCCCGACACCGCCGCTCGCGCCCGTCACCACCACTACTCGCCCTCGAAGTGGTGCCATGTCTGAATCAGCCTGCCTCTCCGTCTCGCCGGCGCTTCTGCCGGCGTACTGCCAGGACGATGTCGACGACGGTGATGATCGCCAGGACGACGGCGACACCCGTCATCACCGGGGCCCGAGCGATGAGCCCGAGCACCGCGAACGCGAACAGGAACATCAGCATGAATGACCCCACCCTGATGTGCACCACGTCGCGCGGGGTGGCGGGCACCATGGCGTGGCCCCTGTTGGACCGCTCCTCATGCCACTTTCCGTTATCAACCATGCCGCTCACCTGCCCGTCCAGTTTGCCGCCTAACGCGCCGGGTAGCCCGCCTCTCATGCCCGAGGCGGAGCTGCACACCAGTGACCAGAGCGAGCCGGGGATCGTCCGGCGGCGGCGCGGGCGCGGCTTCAGCTACCAGCGGCCGGACGGCACCCCGGTACGCGACCGCGGCACACTGGGGCGGATCAAGGCGCTGGCCATCCCGCCGGCCTGGGACGAGGTGTGGATCTGCCCGTCGCCGCACGGCCACCTCCAGGCCGTGGGCACGGACGCGGCCGGGCGCAAGCAGTACCGCTACCACGACCTGTGGCGCGAGCAGCAGGACCGGGAGAAGTTCGACCGGGTGCTGGAGGTGGCCGAGCGGCTGCCGGCGTTCAGGAAGGCCGTGGACGACCAGCTCGGCGGGCGCGGCCTCACCAGGCAGCGGGTGCTGGCCGCGGCGGCCCGCCTGCTCGACATCGGCTTCTTCCGCGTCGGCGGCGAGAGCTACGACAGCTACGGGCTGGCCACGCTCAGGATGGACCACGTCACCTGCGCGAACGGCGTCGTCACCTGCTCGTACCCCGCCAAGGGGGACATCGAGCGGGAGATCGAGGTGGCCGACCCGGAGGTGTGCAAGGTGCTCAGGTCGCTCAAGGCGCTCGGAGAGCAGGGCGAGCTGCTGCGCTACCGGGACAAGAGCGGCTGGAGCGACGTCCGGAGCGAGGACATCAACGACTACCTCAGGGAGCTCATCGGCTGCGAGGTGACGGCCAAGGACTTCCGCACGTGGCACGCCACCGTGCTCGCCGCCGTGGGCCTGGCCGTCTCCAGGCAGGCGGGCGCCGACGGCCAGGCCAAGAAGCAGCGCGCGGTCACCCGCGTGATGCGCGAGGTCGCCGAGTACCTGGGCAACACCCCGGCGGTCGCCAGGGCCTCGTACGTGGACCCGCGCGTCGTAGAGGCGTACGACCAGGACAGGACCATCGCGGCCGCGCTAACCGAGCTCGGGGCGGACGTCGACTTCGGCCGGCTGGCGACGGCAGGAACGGTGGAACAGGCGGTTATCGACCTGATTCGAGCCGTTTGAGCCTTTCGAGACTGGGCAGGCGCCGACAGGACAAGGGAGGAGGGAATCGATGGAAGCTCCGCAGTACGTCGCGGCCCGTGTCCAGCAGGCCATGGCCGAAGACGCGCGCACGAACGAGCTGGGCATCCGCGTCGACATCCGTGGCGACCAGCTCTTCCTGCGTGGTCAGGTGAGCGGGGCCGAGCAGCGCGAGTTGCTGGGCCAGGTGGCGCACGAAGCCGCGCCCGAGCTCTACCTGCACAACGAGATCAACGTCATGGAGGTCACCGAGCCCGGAGAGGACGAGCACCTTGACTGACCTGCGCATCGCGGCCGCCGGCGACATCCATCTGGGTGAGGACGTCAGAGGCCAGTACCGGCGAAGGCTAGAGGGCATCGAGGAGCGCGCGGACGTATTCATGCTGGCGGGCGACCTGACCAGGCACGGCACGCTGGAGGAGGGGCGGCTGGTGGCCGACGAGCTGCGCGGCCTGCCCATACCGGTCGTCGCGGTGCTCGGCAACCACGACTATCACTCCGACCTGCAGTACGAGATCGCCGGCGAGCTCCGAGACGCCGGCGTCATCGTGCTGAACGACGACGGGGTCGTCATCCAGTGCGGCGACAGGAAGCTGGGTGTGGTCGGCGGCAAGGGGTTCGGCGGCGGGTTCGCCGGGAAGTGCGCGAGCGAGTTCGGCGAGCGGGAGATCAAGGACTTCGTGTCCCACACCCGGAGCATCGCCGAGTCGTGGAAGGTCGCGCTGAAGGAGATCGTGGCGGACGAGCGCATCGTGCTGTCGCACTACTCGCCGATCAAGGAGACGCTGGAGGGGGAGCCGCACGAGATCTACCCCTTCCTGGGCAGCTACCTACTGGCCGAGGCCGTCGACACGGCCGGCGCCGACCTGATCCTGCACGGGCACGCGCACAAGGGCAGCGAGAAGGGCATGACGCCTGGTGGCATCAGGGTGCGCAACGTGGCGCTGCCGGTGCTGGGCCGGGCGTACGCCGTCTACTGCATGAACGGCAACGGGCTGCTCTAGATCCGAGGCGCGCGGAGCGGCGGCAGATCCGAGGCGCCGGAGCGGCGGCGCTAGAGCACTTTGGCGGCGAGGACGCAGACGTCGTCCTCGGACTGGTCGCCTCCCATCCGCCGGAGCAGGCAGTCGATCGTGGCCTCCGGGTCGTCGGAGACGCAGTTGCGTGAGGAGCGGAGCAGGGCGTCCATGCCGCTTTCCAGGTCACGCCCGCGCCGCTCGACCACCCCGTCGGTGTAGAGCACGAGGGTGTCGCCGATCCGGAGCTGCGTGGTGTTCATCCCGTACTCCGTGGCGTCGAATGCCCCGAGCATCATGCCCGGCACCCCGTTCACCAGCTCGGCGTGCCCGTCCCTGATCAGCACAGGAGCGGGATGGCCGGCGTTGGTCCAGGTGAACGTGCGCGTATCCGGAGCGAAATGACCGACGATGGCGGTCCCGGTCACCGTGATTCCCTCGTTGGAGTGCACGATGAGGTCGTTCAGCCAGGTGGTGAGCTGGTCGGAGGCCGCGCCCGTGTAGGCGAGCCCGGCCAGCCCCGAGCGCATCTGGAGCATGATGCTCGCCGCGGTCAGCCCGTGCCCCATCGCGTCCCCGATCGCGAGCAGCACCCGGCCGTCGGGGAGGAGGCGGGCCTTCCACCAGTCGCCGCCGAGGCGGGCGAGCTCCTCGCCGGGCAGGTAGCGCAAGCCGACGCTCAGCCCGGGAAGCTGGATGAGGCCGCGGCGGATCGGCAGGATCGAGTTCTGGAGCTGGACCGTGATCCGGTGCTCCTCCTCGGCGCGCTCCCGCTGCCTGCTGGCCTGCTCGTGCGCCACGGCCAGGGCGCGCTCCCTACGCCGGTTCCGCGTCACGTCCTGGACCAGGCAGCGCACCTTCACCGGCACGCCGTCCCAGTCGAGTATCGGCTCGCTGAACACGTTGAGATGCCGCACCCCGTGCCGGTGCTGGACCCGGTACGCGGTCTCGACCGCCTCCCTGAACTCCAGCAGCGAGCGCAGCTGGTCCTCGACGATCGGCAGGTCGTCCGGCACCACCACGTTGGGGAGGTCCTCCAGGCCCATGGGGCCGTCGCCGCGGTCGCGGCCGAACATCTCATACATCTGCGGCGTCCACAGGATCCGCTCCGTGGCCAGGTTCCACTCGCCCCAGCCCAGCTCAGCCAGGCGCTGGGCGCGTTCCCAGCCCGAGACGAGCAGCTCCTCGTCGTCGAGCGTCCGCCAGCTCACCAGCAGCCCGTCCTCCACCCGCGCCGCGCGCACGCTCAGCGTGGCCGGCCAGAGCAGGTAGTCCTGCACCTCCACGAACTCCAGCGGCTCCCGGTGCACGCTCTCGCCGGTCTCGTAGACGGTGATGTAGTCGTCGAGCAGCCCCGAGCCGGCCACTCCGGGGCTGGCCGTCAGGAGCCGCCGCCCGGCCAGGCCGGCGGACGTGCGACCGGCGGCGGTCCTGGCGTGCCGGTTGGCCGCGACGATGAAGAAGTCCACCACCCGGCCGCTGGGGTCCTTGACGGGACTGAGGTAGAGGGCCGAGGCGTGTACGGCCTCCAGCATGCCCCGCATCCAGGCGGGCACGTCGGCCGGCTCGGGAGCCTCGTCCGGCGGGCGTTCGACGCCTCTGGCCACCTCGATCAGGTCGAGGCCGCTGTGCTGGGCCATCCGGGCGAGCTGCTCGGCCGCCTCGCCCGGCCGGACGTTGAGCTTGGTCGCGAGCCTGGCGGTGGCCTCGTCGAGGATGGCCTCTCCGCGCATGCGGTGCCGCAGCCGCAGGAGCTGGTCCCGGACTCGCGCCGCGGCCGCGCCGGTGTCGTGACGGCTGAACGGCGGATATCTGCTCACACACTCCTCATGCCCGGGTGACCGGGCATGAGGAGTGGGGCCGACGATATTTCGGCAAAGCTATGGGACCGCTGGACCGTTCTCGGGGATCGGCCCAGCGGTGGTTGTGGACGGAGGCGAACAGGGACAGGTCGAGGGCGGCTTGCGCCCTAGACATTGAAGATGCTGACCCCGCCCGGCCCGACGAGGAAGCCGAGGACGATGAGCACGATCCCCCAAAGCAGGTCGCGCCTGGCCAGGATCACATAGATCCCGGCGATGACGAGAATTACGGCGATGATCCAGAGCAAAGTAGCCATGCGTTTGCAACTGCCCTCAGACATCCCTGCATAACATCTTTTTCTCCGCAATAACGTCCAGGGCAAAATCTGCAGGTCTTCGCTATTTCGCCTCGCCTGCCGATTTCATCAGCTTCGCGTAGGCCAGCTGCAGCCAGTCCGAGATCGCGACCGCCGTCATCGTCGCGCCCGCGAGCCTGGTGAACCTGGGCGCGAGCACGAGCCCGGTGGCGTACCCGGTGGCGATCCACTGCGCCAGGCAGAACGGGCAGGCGAGCAGCTCGCCCACCTGGCCGCGCGGCTTCTCCCGCAGCTCGGACGGGCCGCTCTGGCCCTCGTACTCGGTGAACGGCGCGCGGATCGGGCTGGTCACGGGGTCCTTGGCCAGCAGGCGGGACGCCTTGTGCGTGCACGCGGCCATGAGCAGCAGGTCCATCACGCCGACGTGGTCGGGAGCGCGCCGGCCGGCCAGTGCCGCGGTGGCGGCCGCCACGGCCACCGTCCCGCCGTACACGGTGAGGATCCGGAGGTAGCCGCCGAGCGGGCGGTCGTGCTCGCCTTGGTAGGCCTTTTCCGTCTTCTGGAGGATTTCCGTCATGGGGCCTGCGGCTACCCTCAGCCCCAGCCCGTACTCGCATGTCCGCGCGCGGGCGCGGGTTACAACGTCTAGTTGACGATCGTTTGGGTAGCCCGGTCACATGAGCAGCCACGGGCACGCGGTAACCGACGCCATTCTCGACACCCTCAAACGCGCCAGCTCCGGGCTGAAGGACGCCGGGGTGAAGTTCGCCCTGGCCGGAGGGTGCGCGGCGTACGCGAGAGGCGCCGCGCCCTCGCTGCACGACGTGGATTTCGTGCTCACTGAGCATGACGTGCCCGCCGCCCTGGAGGCGCTGCGCGGGCTGGGCTTCCAGACGGCCAAGCCGCCGGAGGACTGGCTGGTCAAGGCGTACGACGAGGGCCGGCTGGTGGACCTGATCTTCCGGGTGTCCGACATGGCGATCACCGACGAGCTGCTGGACCGGGCGGAGCCGCTGAAGGCGTCGGCGGTGATCGTGCCCGTGCTGGAGGCCACCGACCTGGTCATCTCGTGGCTGCTGCCGCTGTCGGAGCACGCCTGCGACTACGGGGCGCTGCTGGCGCAGGTGCGCGCGCTGCGCGAGCAGGTGAACTGGCCGCGGGTGGCGGCGGTGGTCGAGGACTCGCCGTACGCCTCCACGTTCATCACCCTGCTCGAACGGCTGGGCGTGCTCAACGGCCCGATCGAGCCGTCCGGCGACACCAAGTGGCCCTGAGGGGTTTCCCGGACAGGTTCCCGGACAAGGGGAAGGGCCGCGCCCGGGGGCGCGGCCCTTCTTCATGACACGGGATCACCCGGGGAAGCGGCCGTAGTAATCGCCGATTCTCGACCGGTACTCGGGCTCCTTGAACGTGCCCTCATCGAACTCAGGCGCGTCCTTGATCTCGGCCTTGGTGCGCGAAACGAAGACGTTCCGCTCCTGAGGGTCGATGCTCGTGATGACCTGCGCAGGGAGCAAGACCTTCTTGCCGAAGATCCAAGGACCGGTGTCGACGATCACGTAGCTCTCGCCGACCTGGTACGTCGCCTCGTCGATGGACCCGATCTTTCCGTCGGTGGCCTGAACGTGGTAACCCACGAGGTCCAGACTCTTGCCGCGGTCGTAGACGTCAGGCCGATAGTCCCAGAGCTCCATTGGGCTCTCTTCCTCTCTTCTTCCGTCTTTCTCGGGCAAAGTTCCTGCTACCCGGACAAATCCCGTTAAACGTCTTGCAAAGCGCTTGCAGTCAGGTGGCCGTCAATCCCTGAGCAAGTGGCCGGAGCGACCCTCACCACAACAGGAGAGGGCGGAACCCATGAGAACCAGCGCAGATCGGCTCTACGAGATCGACGGACTCCGGCTGCTGGCGGCGCTGTGCGTCGTTCTCTTCCACTACACCTTCTCCGGGTGGGCCGGCGGCACCAGCCCGGTCGTCTTCGCCGAGGCGAGCGCCTGGTCGAAGTACGGCTACCTGGGCGTCGACCTGTTCTTCCTGATCAGCGGATTCGTGGTGCTGATGAGCGCGTGGGGCCGGAGCCCGCGCTCGTTCCTGGTGTCGCGGGCCGTGCGGCTCTATCCCGCGTACTGGGTGGGCATCGCGATCACCGCGGTGGTCACCGTGACGCTGGGACAGGGACTGTTCGAGGTGTCGCTGCCGCAGGTGCTGGCGAACCTGACGATGTTCCAGTCGGTGCCCGACATCGCGAACGTGGACGTCGTCTACTGGACGCTCTGGGTCGAGATGCGCTTCTACTTCGTCATCCTGCTGTTCACCTGGATCGGGATGACGCGGGCCCGGCTCATGGCAGGGCTGTGGGGCTGGCTGGGGCTGACGTTCGCGGTCGAGGCGGGGCTGCTGCCGGGGGCCGCGGATCTCATCGTGCAGTCGGAGTTCTCCCACCACTTCATCGCCGGGATGGCCCTGTTCATGGTCCACCGGTTCGGGCTGACCCCGCAGCTGGCCCTGCTGGTGCCGGTCTGCCTGGGCAACGCCGTCTTCCGGGCCATCGGGTACGCGGGCGCGGTCGGCGAACGTTACGGAGTGTCGTACTCGGCCGCCGTCGTCACCGCCGTGGTCGTGGCCGCCTTCCTGGTCATGACGCTCGTCGCGCTGCGCGCCACCCGGGTGCTGGCCCGGCCGTGGCTGGTGACCGCCGGCGCGCTCACGTACCCGCTGTACCTGCTGCACGCCCACATCGGGTTCGTGGTGTTCGACCGGGTCGGCGCGGTCGTGGACAAGTACGTGCTGCTGGCCGCTCTGATCCTGGTCATGCTGGGGGCGGCGTACCTGGTGCACCGGTTCGTGGAGCGGCCGCTCGCGCCCCGGATCAAGCGCCTGCTGTCCGGCCGCCCGGCCGCCCCCGTGCTCGGCGTGCTGGTCGCCGGGCGTCCGACTGGCTGAGTTGACTCTCCTGACAAACGGGGACCGGAGCCGCGTGGGGACTCCAGGTGCGGATACGATCCCGGTCACGGAGTGTGGAGGGGGGCCGGATGAGTCTCATCGGAGAGCCCGAGTGGGCTCCACCCGGGGTCGATCCGGCACAGCCCAGCGTGGCCCGGGTCCACGACGCACTGCTGGGCGGCATGGAGAACTTCGCCGCCGACCGCTCGGTGGCCCGCAAGCTCAAGGACGCGGTGCCCGAGGTGGTGGACCTCGTCTGGTGCAACCGCGCCTTCATCGGCCGGGTCGTCGACTTCCTGATCCGCGAAACCGGCGTCCGGCAGATCATCGACCTCGGCTCCGGGCTCCCCACCGTCGAGAACACCCACGAGGTCGCCCAGTTCGCCGACCCGAGGTCCAGGGTCGTCTACGTCGACATCGACCCCATGGTGGAGCCGCACGCCCGCGCCATACTCAGCAACAACCCCAACGCCGCCGCCATCACCGCCGACGCGCGCGACGTGGCCGCCGTGCTTGGCCACCCCACCCTGACCCGCATGATCGACCTGTCCCAGCCGACGGCGTTGCTGGTCATCGGGCTGCTGCACCTGTTCCCCGACCGCGACGACCCGCACGGGCTGGTCCGCAGGTACATGTCCGCGCTGCCGAGCGGCAGCTACCTCGCCGCCTCCAACATGCTGGCCTCGCCCAGCCCCAAGGCGCAGGCGCTGGAGACGATGCTCCAGGCCACCATGGGCACCGGCTACTTCCGCGACCGGCCCTCGATCGTGGCGTACTTCGACGGCCTGGTGCTGGTGGAGCCCGGTGTCGTGCACTTTCCCGAATGGCATCCCGACGAGCGGCTCCCCGGCCCGCTCGCGCCGTGGGAAGAGCTACTCCTGGGCGGCGTCGCCCGCAAGCCGTGAGAACGCGGTCGATGCCGTGAGAACGCGGTCGATGCCGTGAGAACGCGGTCGATGCCGTGAGATCGCGGTCGATGCCGTGAGATCGCGGTCGATATCGGGGTGAGCCGGCCGCTAGGGTGGATCCCATGCCGCGGTTCCTGATCTGCTCCCCGCCCCCCGCCCGCTAGCGGGCGGCACTCTCGTGACTTTCCGGGTCTGACAGATCCGGGGGTGGTCGCTGCCCGCACACCGGGCCCATTCCGACCACTCCTTCCGGAGAACTCCTGTCATGACCCTTGTCTCCGCCCGGCGGGGCGCCGTCTACGTGTCCGTGGCCGCGACCGCCTGGGGCACCGGCGGCGCCGCCGGCTCGCTGCTCATCGAGGCCGGCCATCTCGGCCCGGCCGGCGTCTCGTTCTGGCGTTACCTCCTCGGCGCCGTCTTCCTCCTCGCCCTCGCCCGGCGCCCGCTCCGCTTCGAGCTCAACTTCCGCGTCCTGCTCGCCGGCGCCGGCATGGCGCTGTACCAGGCCGCGTACTTCGCCGCCATCGCCCGATCCGGCGTGGCCGTCGCGACGGTGGTGACGATGGGGGCCACCCCCGTGTTCACCGCCCTGGGCAGCCGCTTCCTGCTGCGCGAGCGGCTCGGCGGGGTCGCGCTCACCGCGCTGGCCGCCGCCCTGGCCGGGCTGGTGCTGCTCACGGGCGAGACCGCGCTCCAGGCCCGTACGTCCTCGATCGCCGGCATCGGCTTCGCCCTGGCCTCGGCCGCCGGGTACGCCGGGGTCACGCTGTTCTCCCGGCACCACCGGGACGACCCGCAGGGCATGGCGATCGGCGGGTTCGTCGTCGGCACGGTGTGCCTGGCGCCGTTCGCGCTGGTCGACGGGGTGGTGCCGGCCCTGGACCTGACCTCCGCGGGCCTGCTGCTCTATCTGGGCGCGGTGCCGACCGCGCTCGCCTACGCCCTGTTCTTCCGCGCGCTGACGGTCCTGCGGGCCACCACGGTCTCGATCATCTCCCTCGGGGAGGCCGTCGGCGCGTCCCTGCTCGGCGTGGCGTGCTTCGGCGAGCGGCTGACACCGCTCGCCTGGTCCGGGTGCGCGCTGCTGCTCGCCGCGGTCGCGGTACTCGCCGCACGGACGGGAGAATCATGATGTGACGGTGCGGCCCGCCGGATGAGTTAAGGTCCGGTACGGCGACGCTTGCCGTATCGTCGCTCCGCTCCCTCGTAAGGTCTTGGAGGGAACGGCGCCGGCGAAGCGTGCGTTGGAGGAACTGTGGCCTCAATAACGGGAATGTTCAGAAACCTCCTGGATCGGCCAGGAGGCGTACCTCTGACGCCCTACCAAAAGATCGTCAAAACGGCCAACGGCAGGGCCGAGCGGATCGGCGGGCTCGACGAGCTGCCGACGCCGAAGATGGACGATCTCGCCGAGTTCTGTGCCATCGCGCGTGAGGCCGCCGACCGGACCCTGGGGCTGCGCCCGTACGACGTGCAGCTCCTGGGGACCCTCGCACTCCTCGACGGGAAGGTCGCGGAGATGGCGACCGGCGAGGGCAAGACGCTGTCCGGCGCCATGGCCGCGGCGGGCTACGCGCTGCAGGGCAAACGCGTCCACGTCATCTCCGTCAACGACTACCTGGCCAGGCGCGACGCCGAGTGGATGGAGCCGTTCTACACGGCGCTCGGCGTCAGCGTGGGCTGGATCGGCCAGAACTCCACGCCGGAGGAGCGGCGAGTGGCGTACGAGCGGGACGTCACCTACGGCCCGGTCAGCGAGATCGGCTTCGACGTGCTGCGCGACCGGCTGCGTACCGACGCGAGCGAGATCATCGTGCCCGCGCCCGAGGTCGCCCTGATCGACGAGGCCGACTCCGTGCTCGTGGACGAGGCCCGCGTGCCGCTGGTCATGGCCGGGGCCGCCGACCCCGGCAACGCCGTGCCGGAGATGGCGGCGCTGGTCCGGCAGCTCGTACGCGGCTACCACTACGAGATCGACGAGCAGGCCCGCAACGTCTACCTCACCCCGAAGGGCGCCGACAGCGTCGAGAACCTGCTCGGCGTCGAGCTCTACGACGAGCACGAGCCCGGCACGCTCATCGAGCTCAACCTGGCCCTGCACGCCCACGCGCTGCTGGCCCGCGACGTCGACTACATCGTGCGCGACGGCAAGGTGCAGCTCATCAACCCCTCGCGCGGCCGGGTGGCGCTGCTCCAGCGCTGGCCCAACGGCCTCCAGGCGGCCGTGGAGGCCAAGGAGGCGCTGCCGCCCAGCGAGAAGGGCGAGATCCTCGACTCGATCACCGTCCAGGGTCTGATCCGCCGCTATCCCCGCATCTCCGGCATGACCGGCACCGCCGTGGCGGTCAGCGAGCAGCTCGGCGAGTTCTACGGGCTCAAGGTCGCCGTGATCCCGCCCAACCGGCCCTGCGTCAGGAAAGACGAGCAGGACCGCATCTACCCGACAGGGCCCGACAAGGACGCCGCCCTGGTCGAGGAGATCCAGGAGGCCCACGCGAGCGGCCGGCCGATCCTCATCGGCACCCTCGACGTCGCCGAGTCGGAGAACCTCGCCAAGCTCCTCCAGCGCCGCGGCCTGGAGCCGGTCGTGCTCAACGCCAAGAACGACGCGGAAGAGGCCGCGATCATCGCCAAGGCCGGCGAGCGCGACGCCATCACGGTCTCCACCCAGATGGCCGGGCGCGGCACCGACATCCGCCTCGGCGAGGGCGTCGCCGAGCTCGGGGGCCTCTACGTGATCGGCTCCGGCCGCCACGCCAGCAGCCGGCTCGACGACCAGCTCCGCGGGCGGGCCGGCCGCCAGGGTGACCCGGGCGCCTCGGTCTTCTTCGTCAGCATGCAGGACGACCTGATCACCCAGTTCGTCCCCGACGAGCGCCCGCCCGCCGCCGACCCCGACGGGCTCGTCCGCCACCGGCGCGGGGCCTACCTCGTCGGCCACGCCCAGCGCGTCGCCGAGGGCGTCAACCTGGAGATCCACCGCAACACGTGGCGCTACACCCGCCTGCTGGAGCACCAGCGCGAGCTCATCCTGGAGTGGCGCGACAAGGTCCTGCACGGGGACGCCGCCGCCAAGGCCCTGTCCGCGGCCGACCCCGAGCGCTGGGCGGACCTGCCGGAGGACACCAGGGACGAGAGCGCCCGCCAGATCGTCCTGCATGCCATAGACCGCTGCTGGACCGAGCACCTGGCGTTCCTGACGGACCTGCGCGAGGGCATCCACCTGCGCGCGCTGGGGCGGATGAGCCCGATCGACGAGTTCCACCGGGAGGCGGTGGCCGAGTACAAGTCGCTGCTGGCCGAGGTGGAGCGGCGGTCGCTGGAGTCGTTCGAAGCGCCGGAGCCCGACCTGCAGCGGCCGGCGGCGACGTGGACGTACCTGGTGCAGGACAACCCGTTCGGGACGGAGTGGGACCGCATTCTCAAGCGGGTGACGGCGGCGACGCGAAGGGGCTGAGCGGCGTTCGTCCCAGGAACCTGACAAGAGATGACAGGTATGCCTGGGACGCTGAATGCATGACAACGAAAGCAAGGCTCCTGGCCGTGACCCTCGACTGCGCGGAGCCCAAGAAGCTGGCCGAGTTCTACCACGCGATCACCGGATGGGAGATCCAGTACGCGGAGGACGAGTACGCGGCGGTGGGCATGGGGGATTCGAGCATCTACTTCGGCCGCGTGCCCGAGCGCAAGCCGGTCGAGTGGCCGAGCCCGGACAAGCAGTTCCACTTCGACTTCAGGGTGCCGGACGTGGAGAAGGCGGCCGAGGAGTACGTGGCGCTGGGTGCCACCCGGCCCGAGTTCCAGCCGGGGATCACGGAGGAGGGCACGCGCTGGGTCGTCCTCCAGGACCCGGAGGGGCACCTGCTCTGCCTCTGCCCCGAAACCTCCTGACGCAGGGGCCGGCTCGGCACGGGGCGGTGGCCGGGCCGGCACGACGACGCACGGGGGCTCTGCGCGCGGGGGCTCGCCGGACGAGTGGCGCGGCGGACGGGTGACGTGGCGGATGGGCCTTGCAGCGGCGTCCGGCCACAAACCCGACTCAAGTATGAGCCACATGTCCGTGCTGGTCGGAAGCGTTTGTTTGGCAATCATCGGCCTAAAGTATGATTCGAGTGCTTCGCTTCCCTCATAAGCTGGAGCAATGCTCTTGGAAGGATCCATGCCCCTGCGTGGGCGCCCATGACCTGGGTCGGCCTGATCATCGCCCTGGCGGGAGCGCTTGGATACGCGTTCGGTGCGGCCCTGCAGCAGTACGAAGCCGTGGCCGAGGGTGCCTCGTTCAAGCTGGTGAGACGCCCTCGCTGGTGGATCGGCGGCATCATCGGCTTCACCGGTGCCTGCCTGCACGCCGTCGCGCTGAGCTTCGCCCCGCTGGTCGCCGTTCAGCCGATCAGCGTCGCCACGCTGGTGTTCGCCGTGCCGCTCGCCGCGTTCATGTACGGGCGCAAGCCGTACAAGGCGGAGATCCTCGGCTCGATCGCGGTCGCCGTGGGCCTGCTCTGGCTCATGCTGCTGGTGCCGCAGCACAACGTGGTGCCCAGGCTGAGCAACGGCGCGGCGCTCGGCTTCGTGGCCGTGATCGGCGTGCTCGTGCTGGTCAGCCAGTTGTTCGCGCGCCGGGCTCATGGTCCGGGCAAGGCGCTGATGCTGTCCGTGGGCGCGGGGGTGGTCACGGCCAGCGTGTCCACGTTCGTCCGCGTGGTGGGCGGCGGCATGCAGGGGGACTGGGGCCGGCTGGTGCACTGGTTCACGCTCGCCGTGCCCGTGCTGCTGGTCTGTGCGGTGGTGCTGCTGCAGCGCTCGTACGCGGTGGGTTACTTCGGCGTCGCGTACGCCGGCGTACAGGTCATCGACCCCATCACCTCGGTCCTCGCCGGCGCGATCCTGCTCGGGGAGCCCCTGCCGACCAGCCCCTCCACTGCGATCCCCGCCCTGCTGGCGAGCGCGCTGACCATCGGCGGCACGATCACGCTCGGCCGCCTGGCCCCCGACCACTCCCGCCCCGCCACGACAGACACCACCATCCCAGCCAACGGCACCACCCCGGCGATCACCACCACCCCAGCAAACGGCACCACCCCGACGAACGGCGCCACCCCGATGAAGGACGCCATTCCAGCGACCGGTGCCACCCGGGCGAACGGCACCATTCGGGCGAACGGCACCGCCATCGCGAGCGACGCCCCGACCACCCCAGCCGACGCCTCCGGCCTCCCGACGGGAACTGTCCGGGTCCCGGGGGAGACCACCACGACCCCCGCGACCCGCACGGTGACGGCAACGTCCGAAGCGGGCTGACCCAAAGACGAGACGCAGGCCGGTCGGCAGACGAGACACAGGCCGGTCGAGCGCCGGACTCCCAAGCACCGGACTGCCGGACGCCGAGCCGCGGCCGATCCGGGGACGCGGGTGTATGACGGTCGGTCGTCGACACGACAGCCAGTCAGGTGCGGGTGCCGGACTGCCGGACGCCGAGACACCAACTGGTTGAGTGCGGGACGGTCGGTGGCTCGAAACGGCAGCCGGTCGGGTGCCGGATCGGTACGCCGGTGAGACGACTTGCAGGTCAGGTGTGGGCAGCGGAGGGGCCCCGGCCCTCGCTCCCGCTTCCGGTCTCCACCGGAGGCCGCCAGCGCAGCAAGTCGTCCACCGACCGCAACATCACGTCCGGAGTGAGCCGGGCCGCCGCCGACATCCCCAGATCGCGCAGCCACACCGCAGCCGGGTTGCGGAGCTTGGTCATCCTGCACACCGACATCGACCGCCGCACGATCTTCGACGTCCGTCGCAGGCGGGCGGCGGTGTAGGCGGCGAGGTCGCCGCCGGCGAAATGCGCGAGCACGATCGCGTCCTCGATCGCCTGGCAGGCCCCCTGCCCGAGGTTCGGCGTCATCGCGTGCGCCGCGTCGCCGACGAGCGCCACCTTCCCCCCGTGGAAGGCCGGCAGGGGAGTGCGCAAGTGGTAGACGTCGTTGCGGATGATCCTGGCGGGATCGGCCCCGCGCAGCAGCGCGGGAATCGGCTCATGCCAGCCGCCGAACCTCCTGACGAGTTCCTCCCGCTCGTCCGCGTGCACGGCCCCGGCCGGAGAGACGTCGGTGGCGTACACGTACACGATGTCCCCCGCCACCAGATGGACCCCGAACACCAGCCCCCGGCCCCAGCTCTCCGAGCTCCGGATGGTCAGGTCACCCCTGGGCACGAGCGCGCGCCAGGCCGTGACCCCCGCGTACGCCGGGCCGGGATGCTCCGGGAAGAGCGTCCGCCGGGTCTCCGAGTGGATGCCGTCGGCGGCCACGATCAGATCGGCTTCAAGGTCGCCGTCGGTGGTGTGCACGACGCCCCGGCCGGCGTCCACCCCGGACACGGTGGTGTTCAGCCGCAGATGTCCGCTCCCCAGCGCGTCCAGGAGCACGTCCATCGCCGTCGCCCGCAGGGTGACGACCATCGAGTCCCCGTAACGCGCCTCCGCGTCGTCCCCGGTGGTGCGGACGAGCCAGCGCCCCCGCTCGTCGCGGATGCCCACCTGCCCCTGCAACCTCGCGAGCCGGCGGATCGGGTCGCCGAGGTCGAGTGTGTCGAGTGCTCTCAGCGCGTTGGAGGCGATGGCCAGCCCCGACCCCACCGGGTCGATCTTGGGTGCCCGTTCCAGCACGGTTACGTCCCACCCCTTGCGGACCAGTGCCACTCCGGCAGTGAGCCCGCCGATACCCCCGCCGATCACCACAGCCTTGGACATCTCCGGCTCCCTGCTCCTCGAACTACGCCTGTAGTGACAGAGTACTACGCCTGTAGTGCGGCCTGACTACCGCTGTAGTATTCGGGTCCGTGAAGCGCTCAGAGACCGTCGCGGACGCGGCCATCACCCTGCTGGCCGAGCGGGGCATGCGCGGCCTCACCCACCGGGCCGTCGATGACGCGGCCGGCCTGCCGCCAGGGTCCACGTCCAACCTGGCCCGTACGCGCGCCGCCCTGCTGGAGCTGACCCTGTCGCGGCTCACGGAGCTGGAGCTGCAGGCGCTGGCCCCCGCCTACCAGGGAGAGTCGTCCGACTCGACGGATCTGACCGACTTGCCCGGGCGGATGGCCGAGGCGATATACATCCAGCTCACAGACCGCAGGCGGACGCTGGCCCGCTACGAGCTGGCCCTGGAGGCGACCCGGCGGCCGGAGCTCCGCAAGATCTACGACGAGGCCGGCCGCCGCTTCCGCGATCCCGCTGTCGCGCTGCTGGCGGCGCTGGGCTCCCGGGATCCGGTGCGGCACGCGCGCCAGCTGGTGGCGTTCGGGGAGGGGGTCATGTTCGACGCCATCGCCGGCGCGGGCACCACACCGACGCTGGACGAGCTCAACGAGGCGTTGCGGGATCTGCTGGCAGGCATGCTCCGCTGACGCCGAGGCGACCCGGACGCGTCCCGATGGGGCGGGCGGCGGGTCAGTCCTCGCCGAGGTACGCGCCCGCGCCATCGCCAGCATCTGCTGCTCCCCGCCCGACAGCGTCCCGGCCGCCTGCGACCGGCGCTCACCGAGCCGCGGGAACAGCTCGTAGAACCGCTCCACGTCCCGCCCCACCGACCGGTCCCTGCGCAGGTACGCGCCCAGCCGCAGGTTCTCCTCGATCGTCAGCCGGGGGAACACCCGCCGCCCCTCCGGCGAGTGCGCGAGCCCGAGCGCGACGATCTGGTGCGCGGGCATCCCGGACACCTCCCGCCCGCCGAACCAAACCGACCCGGACAGCGGCTTCAGCAGCCCGCTGAGCGCGTGCAAGGTGGTGGTCTTGCCCGCGCCGTTGGTGCCGATCAACGTCACCACCTGGCCCTCCTCCACGGAGAAGGACACGCCCTTGATCGCCTCGACCTTCCCGTAGGCCACCCGCAGGTCCTCGACCTCCAGCAGCGCCATCATGCCCCCTTCTCCACCGGCGCCCCCAGGTACGCCTCGATCACCCGCTCGTCGGCCTGCATCTCGGCACGCGTACCCTCCAGGAGCTTGCGCCCCTGCACCAGCACGGCGATCCGGTCGCACAGGCCGAACACGAACCGCATGTCGTGCTCGATGACCACCACGGCGATCCCCCTGCCGCGGATCCTCAGCACCAGCTCCCTGGCGGCCTGCGTCTCGCGCGGGTTCATCCCGGCGGTGGGCTCGTCGAGCAGCAGCAGCCCGGGCTCGGTCGCGAGCGCCCTGGCGATCTCCAGCCGCCGCTGGTCCCCGTAGGGCAGGTTCCTGGCCAGGGTGCCGGCCGCGGCCTCGATCCCGACGAACTCCAGCAGCTCCCGCGACACCCGCGCGGCCTCCCGCTCGGTGCGCCGGTAGCCGGGCCCGCGGACGAGCGCCGACAGCAACCCCTGCCTGGTACGGCAGTGCCGCCCGATCATGACGTTCTCCAGCACGGTCATGGTGGGGAAGAGGCGGATGTTCTGGAACGTCGTGGCGATCCCCGCCCGCGTCACCCGGGTCGGCCTGGGCGGCAGCACGGCCCCGCGGAAGCGCACCTCGCCCTCGGTGGGCCGGTACAGCCCGGTCAGGCAGTTGAAGAACGTCGTCTTGCCGGCCCCGTTCGGCCCGATCAGCCCGACGATCTCGCCGGCGTCCACGGTCAGGTCCACCTGGTCGACGGCGAGCAGCCCGCCGAACCGCATGGTCACGCCACTGGCTTGCAGGATCATGAGTGCAGCTCCATCTGCCGCCGCCGGTTCGGGATCAGGCCCTCGGGCCTGAACCGCATGATGAGGATCAACGTCAGCCCGAACAGCAACAGCTGGTACTCCTGGAAGAACTGGAACTTGGCCGGCACCAGATACAGCAGCGCCGCCCCGAGCACGGGCCCCGAGACGGTGCCCATGCCGCCCAGCACGACCGCCGCCAGCAGGAACGCCGAGTTCGGCGGCGCCGTGCCGGTGAAGAGGTAGGACTCGGGCACGACGGTCGTCGTCACGTGCGCCTGCACCGCCCCCGCGGCTCCGGCCAGCGCCGCGCCGAGCGCGAAGGCGAGCAGCTTGTACGAGAAGCCGTCGATGCCCATGGCGGTGGCCGCCTTCTCGTCCTCGCGCAACGCGATCCAGGCCCGCCCGATGCGGGACTCGTTCACCCGGGTGAACACGAAGACGACCAGTGCCACGACGGCCAGGAGCAGCAGGTAGTAGTTGGCGAAGCGGCCCAGCTCGACGCCGAGCACCCGATGCGTCGCCCCGAAGTCGAACCCGAGCACTTCGAGGTCGGGGATCTGGGAGATCCCGTTCGGGCCGCGGGTGAGCGCGGGCCCCGACGTGCCGTCCAGGTTGTTGACCGTGATGCGGAAGATCTCGCCGAACCCGAGCGTCACGATCGCGAGATAGTCGCCGTGCAGCCGCAGGGTCGGCGCGCCGATGACCACCCCGGCCAGCGCCGAGAACGCCATCGCCAGCAGCACCGCCGCCCAGAACGGCAGCCGGGCCCCGGAGAACTGGGCGTAGACCGACCCGGACACCAGCGCCGCGGTGTAGGCGCCGACGCCGAGGAAGGCGACGTACCCGAGGTCGAGCAGCCCGACGAGGCCGACCACGATGTTCAGGCCGAGCGCCACGGCGGCGAAGATGAGCACGTTGACGGCGATGGAGGTGTACTGGCCGCTGGTCTGCGCCAGGGGGAAGGCCATGGCCGCCACCAGCGCGCCGGCGGCGGTGGCTGTGCGGTTGCGGGTGCCGAGCGCGGTGAGCCCGGCGAGCGCGCCCGACAGGTTCAGCGCGCGTACGGCGAGGGCGGCGGCGAGGAGATAGGCGACGAACTCCTCGGTGTGGGCGGTGGCGATGCCGAAGTTGAGCACGAGCATCGCGCCGAGGCAGATCGCCGTGATGAGCGTCCTTTCGAGCACCACCTGACGCCGCCCCCGCGACTCGGATGGCTCGACCGGAAGCGGCGCTCGGGTGTCGTCCGGGACGAGGCAGGCGGCCGTGGCCATCAGCGCCGTCCCGGCCCCCGCCGCCCAGCCGCCCGGCTCCAGGTGGACCAGGCCGCCCAGCTCGACGGCGATGGCCGCGAGCGTGAACCAGGTGGCCCCCGCCGCCGCGAGCGAGCTCCACCGCAGCCCCCGTACCGCGCCGCGCGGCGCCAGCCACCCCAGGTACGGCAGCCCGGCCGCGGCCAGGGCGTAGAGGGCGGCGAGGACGGCGGCCCCGAGGCAGATGTACTGGAGCACGGCGGGCGACCCGTAGACGGTGAGGTCGCCGGGGAAGGCGGGCGTCCAGGTCCAGGCCGTGAAGGGGGCCGCCAGGCTGACGGCGAGCCCGATCAGGACGGAGACTCTCACAGGTGCGGTCATCGTCATCACGCCCGATCCGCGACCCGCTCGCCGAACAGCCCCTGAGGCCGCACGAGCAACACGATGATCAGGATGGCGAAGGCCCACACGTCCTTCCACGCGCCCCCGCCGAACTGCGCGATCGCGTCGATGTGCAGCCCGTAGGCCAGCGCCGCCAGCGCCGCCAGCGCGGCCCCGATGCCGAACGCGCAGGCGACCATCCGATCGGTGTCGATGCCCATCAGCCGCGCCGCCCGGGGATCCTGCGCGGTCGCCTGCATGGCCCGCCCGGTCCGCGTACGGCGGACGAAGTGGGCCAGCCCCGCCATGCTCACCACCGCGAGGACGACCATCAGCAGATCGGCCTGGCGCAGCACGACGCCCAGCACGGTGACGGGCGGGCCGGGCAGCTCGGGGAAGGCGACCGGGGCCTTGACGCCCAGCGTGGCGGCCCCCTTGACCGGATAGAACGCGAAGACGAGCTGCTGCTGCAGGAAGATGGACAGGCCGATGGCCGTGATGACCGGGGCCAGCCGCGCGGCGTCGCGCAGCGGCCGGTAGCGCCCACGTCCACGGTCTGCTCGCCGGCCCAGAGCCGCTGGTAGACGCCCCACTCGCGCAGGTGGGCGAGGTAGGACTCCGGGCAGTTGCGGCCCAGGATGGACTGCCTGCGCAGCTCGTCCACGTCGTCGTCCGACTCCGAGTAGGCCAGCACCCGGTTCGCGGTGTCCTCGATGGTGACCGCGCCCCCGGTCAGCGTGGCGACCGTCTGGGCCAGCGAGAACAGGTCCTGGTGCGTGTCGCCGTCGGAGCGCGCGCCGTCGATCACGGCGCGGGCGAGCGTCTCGACCTGGTCCCAGCGGGCCTCGGACGCCACCCCGAGCACGGCGATCCCGGCCCGCCGCATCTCCTCGACGGGGGCTCCCTTCACCGCGACGGCCGCCGCGCCGCACCGCGCCGCCGCCTCGATCACCGGTACGGCCGCGGCGCCCCGCGCTCCCGCCACCAGCACGAGGTCACCGGGTCCCACCTCGTCGCCCGGCTCGGCGATGACGACCTCGCGCAGCTCGACGTCCAGCCCGTCCGGGGCCGCGATCAGCCCGGTCACCGGGCCGCCGAGCGCCGTGAGGACCGTACGCAGCGGCACGCCTGTCTTTATGGGCTTTCCCAGGTCTTCGTCGGCATCCTGGCCGAACCGGTGCGAAAAACCGATTCGCATACAACGCGGTACACGCAATCAGGCCAGAGTCACAGGACCGTATCGTCCCGACAACACGGCGGTCAGCCCGGCCCGCGGCGCCTCCACCAGGTCGAGCCGGGCTCCGACGGCGTCCAGATCCTGGCGTACGGCGGCCGCGTCGGGATGCCCGCCCCGCAGCGACACCAGCTCCACCGACGGCAGCCCCGCCTCGGTGGGATGTCGCGTCGTGCCCCAGTCGATGAGGAACGGCACCAGCCCGTCGCCCCCGGCCCGCTGCGGCGGGGTCAGCCGCCAGCTCAGGAGGTCACCGGCGGGGGTGCGCCGCGACATGTCCTGCGGCTCGCCGGGGTCGTAGCCCAGCGCCCGCGCCCGCGCCGTCACGCGGTCGATGTCCTCGACGGCGATGGCCCAGCCCACCAGCGCCGCTTCCGTCAGCTCGTCGATCCTGAAGGGCCGCGGCCCGGCCGGCGCCTCCTGCTCCGGATCCGGTCCGACGATCTCCAGATAGCTTTTGCCGCCCAGCCCGAGCAGCTGGTTGCGGGTCCCGAAGCCCGGGTGCCGCCCGCCCGCCGCGGCCCGCACGCCGAGCAGCCGCTCGACGTCCGCCACGGTCGCCTCCAGGTCGGGCGTCGCGAATACGAGATGATCCAGGGTCATGCGGGCATTGTGCCGTGCCTGCTCAGCACACCTCGCGATGCCGTGCCTGCTCAGCACACCTCGCGATAGGGCAGCTCGGGCAGATGCCTGGCCCACTCCTGCTCGCCCAGCCCGCCGTAGCGGGCGCAGATGTGCCGGGCGTGGTCCGCGGGCGCCGGCTCGCCCGGCAGGTCGCCCGGCAGGTCGCCCAATAGGTCGATGGTCAGCACGGTGCCGCGTCCGGTCAGCACCCGCAGCCACCGCCCGTCCGCGGTGAAGGCGGCCCTGGCGGGCCGGTCCACGCCGGTCGCCGCCACCCGCCGCTCGACCAGCGGCATGCCGTCGTCCAGCCGCCACACCCGCACCCGATCGCTGTCCGTGCTGGCCAGCAGCCGCCCGTCGGCGTTGAAGCGCAGGCTGCCGGGCGAGGGCCGCAGCCGGGTGTAGCGCGTGGGCACCCCGTCCAGCCCGTAGATCTGGATGCCGGTCTCCTCGGCGATCGCGACCCGCTCGCCGTCCGGCGCGAACGTCGTGTACTCCCACGGCATCCGGTCCAGCCACGGCGCGGGTGCGGCCCGCCGCCCGCGCCTGATCTCGGACTGCTCGCCCGCGAACACCAGCGCCACCCGATCGCCGGGCCCCGCCACCGCGTACTCGCCCACGTACGCCGCCCGCCGGGCCCGCAGGTCCCACGCCCACCGCTCGCCCGACTGCGTGGCCGCCGCGAACAGCAGCCCGCCGCCCGGGCTGAACCACGCGGACTGCTCCCCGGGCGCGCCGAGCCCCCTGCCGAAAGGCGGCCCCACGGCGGGCGAGCGGACGTCCCACAGGTAGGACCGGTCGACCCCGACGAGCGCCAGCGTCCGGCCGTCCGGCGCCCAGGCCATCGCCCGCACGCTCTGGGCCGGCCCCTTGGTCCAGGCGACCTCGCGGCCCGACCCGAGGTCGTACACCCGCAGCGTCCCCTCGTCCAGCGCCGCGAGCCGGGCGCCGTCGTCGCTGATGGCATGCATCGACCGCGGCCCCGCCCACGGATCGGTGAACACCGCCACCGCCGGGTCCGCCGCCGTCAGCGCCCGGCGCGTCTCGGGGACGGGGGCCAGCCGCCAGGCGGTGAGGCTCAGCTTGCGCGCCGTCACCGGGTCGGTCACCCGCAGCTCCTCGGCCCGCGACACGGCGACCCTGGCCATCGCCTGTTCGAGCCGCCCGTCGGCGTCGCCCCGCTGCCGGACCATCTGCCAGGACACGAGCAGCAGCACCACCACCAGTGCCCCCGCCATGACCGCCCACCGGCGCCGCGCCCGCCTGCGGACCCGCGCGATGCCCGCGTCCAGGAAGGTCTGCTCGCCCGCGCTCAGCGTCACCCGACGCCGCCCGCCGGCCGCCCACGCCAGCGCCCTGTCCAGCGGCTCGCCCCGGAACAGCGCCGCCTCCCGCCGCCCCGTCACCTTCTCGAG
>NZ_VCKX01000756.1 GCF_005889725.1 Nonomuraea zeae | reverse complement strand
CGGTGGTGATGAGGGTGGTGCCGCGGTAGATCTCGTAGCCGGTGACGGCGACGTTGTCGGTGGCGGCGTCCCAGGCCAGGGTGACGCTGGTGTTGGTGACGCCGGTCGAGCGCAGGTTGCCGGGCACGGTCGGCGCGGTGGTGTCGGTGCCGCCGCCGCCCGTGGTGGTGGCCGTGACGGTGTTGCTGGCGGCTGAGCGGTTGCCGGCGGCGTCGCGGGCGCGGACGGTGTAGGTGTAGGCGGTGCTGGCGGTCAGGCCGGTGTCGGTGTGGGTGGTGCCGGTGACGGTGGTGATGAGGGTGGTGCCG
>NZ_VCKX01000755.1 GCF_005889725.1 Nonomuraea zeae | reverse complement strand
GGCCGCGTCGAGACGGTGCCCCTGGTGATCGTGGTCCTCGTCGTGAGGGCGGAGCCGGTGATCGGGGTCCGCGTCGCGAGGGTGGTTACGGCGATCGGGGTCCCCGTCGCGAGGGTGGTTTCCGTGACGATCGCGGGCCGCGTCGTGAAGGTGAGGAGCGTCGTCCGTTCCGTGACAGGGACGATCGAGGCCCGCGCCGAGAGGGCGGCTTTGGTGATCGTGGTCCCCGTCGTGAGGGTGGCTTCCGTGACCGGGATGATCGTGGGCCGCGTCGAGACGGTGCCCCTGGTGATCGTGGTCCTCGTCGTGAGGGCGGAGCCGGTGATCGGG
>NZ_VCKX01000754.1 GCF_005889725.1 Nonomuraea zeae | reverse complement strand
GGACCTGCGCGGGCTGACCTTCATGGACAGCAGCGGCCTGCGCGTGCTGCTGCGCCTCAACGCGGCCACGCCCCTACATCTGGTCGCGGTGCACGACGTGCCCGCCCGGCTGTTGCAGATCACCGGCACGTGGCAGACGATGACCGTTCACGACCAGGTGGAGCAGGCGATCGCCGCCGCGCAGGCCATCGACGAGACCCCATCCGCCGAGCCCGCATAGCCGATCGAAGAGGGTCCGATGCCAGCACTCCAGATGCACCACCAGCACCTCACCGGCGTCACCGTGATCACGCTGGCCGGAGAGATCGACCTGGCCGGCACGCCACAGCTCCACCACTTCATCGGCAAAGCCCGCCAGACACCCGCCGATC
>NZ_VCKX01000753.1 GCF_005889725.1 Nonomuraea zeae | reverse complement strand
GAGGGCGCACGGTCAACGTGCACGCCCTGGTCGCGACCGGCGTCAACGCCGACGGGCACCGCGAGATCCTCGGCATCGACGTCGTCTCATCCGAGGACGGGGCGGGCTGGCTGGCGTTCCTGCGCGGTCTGGTCGCCCGTGGCCTGTCCGGCGTCAGCCTGGTGATCTCCGACTGCCATGCCGGGCTGCGGGACGCGATCGGCTCCACGCTGCCCGGTACCTCCTGGCAGAGGTGCCGCGCGCACTGAAGCCACCAAGAAATAAAGCGTTGCTTTCTGATCTTCGGTTCGTTGGGACGGTATGGGCTTCCCCGACGACGTCTTGTCTCAACTCGCACGGCGGTTCGACGTGCTCCTTCCGCATCTGAATGAGC
>NZ_VCKX01000144.1 GCF_005889725.1 Nonomuraea zeae | reverse complement strand
AATCCGGCCGCACCTCGGCGACCATCCGCACCGCTCGGCGGCGCAGCTCAGCGGGATAGGGGGACTTACCTGGCATGGACTCGATCCTCTCAAGAGATCAAGTCTCCACCGGAACCGGGGCGATTCACCCGCACGATCTTCAGGTCGCCTGCGACGATCTCGTACTGCTTTCCTTTCCAGGCGGTGTTGGGCTTGGTCTTTGACCTCGGCGGGAAGCGCGGGTGAGCAGGCAATTACCGCAGGCAGGCCGTCTCGGCAGCGGAGGTGAGGTCGATCGACAACCGTCCGGCTGGTCCGCAGCGGGCCGTCAGGTGGCCCCACTGTGTCCAGTGGTAGACGACGTCGGGTTTGACGCCGAGCCGTGGGTGGCCGCGGTGACACTCAGTTCCTGCGGTCGGCGGAGTGTTAGTCCTGGTCGTGATGCTGGTGCGCGGAGCCGGCGGCCCGGATTGTGGAGACGGCTTCGACCTCGGGCGGGAACGGGATCGCCCACCGGCTGGCGGGGCCACGGCGAGCGGGCGGGTAACCAGCGTTGATCCAGGAGTGGATGGTGCCGATCGACACGCCGATGCGGGCGGCGACCTGGCGGGGCGTGAGTTCACCTTGTCCAGCAGTCCGAGATAGGGGCGGTGGTAGTACCGCAAGTTCGCGGCGCCTGCCTCGCTCTCGACACTCACCGCACGGCCGCCCGGTCGAGCATCGGGCCTGGCTGACGGTCATCCACCTGCCCCGCCTGTGCCCCCGGCCTCAACCCAGTTGAGGCTGTCAGGGGCCCACCTGAACCGACCTTGCCCGGCCACCAAAAGTGTACGGCTTGGCATCCGTCGCATGATCGAAAGAAGACAGGCTTCTCGGACTCCCCGAGGGCTGCGGTGGCATGGCACCATCTTCACTCTTTCACTCTATTGGTAAGTTGTCGCAGCAAATCCGACAAATACCACACTTCTCCTGCCAACGCTCCCTCTGAGCCTCGGCTACAGATCAACGGTGTGGCAGAGTCGTCCCGCCCGGCTGCGTCCATCCAAGATGCCGAAAGAATGGTGTCAAGCATGATCTACCTTTGAGGATGGCTCGGCAGCCGTGTTCGCCGCACTCTCTGGTGGTGCGTCCGAGTCGCCCGCGATGAAACACGTTTCCGCTGCGGCCAGCCGCGGGCTCTGTTTGAACAACTTCCTTATTCATGTACGTGGAGTTCGCCATGCCCCGGACGGGGACAAGAAGCAGGATATTCGGCCCGGTCGCCATATTGTCGCTTGTCGCGCAATCTCTATTCTTCCTTCCTCGTCCAGCCAGCGCACAGGCAACGGTTGCGTCCGGGCCGACGGTGGCCGAGGCGAGCGGCACTGCGCAGGCGATGGCGGCTGCGCGTGCGCAGAGGGCGCCAGTGGTCGTCGCCGACTTGACGACCGAGGACAGAATGGTGCGGGCCCAGCCCGACGGCACGCTCGTCGCCGAGCTGAGCCCGGGCATCGTCCGCGTGCGGCAGGACAAGGGCTGGGTCGGCGTAGACACAACCTTGGAGCGGCGTGCCGACGGCACGATTGCGCCGCGTGCCGTGTCGGTGGACCTGGCGTTGTCCGGTGGCGGCTCCGAGAAGCCGCTGGTGAGGTACGGTCGCGCCGGGAAGTGGCTGGCGTTGTCCTGGCCTGGCACATTGCCCGAGCCCGTGCTGTCGGGCAACACCGCGACCTACGCCGAAGTGTTTCCCGGTGTCGATCTGGTGATGCGGGCCAACGCCGACGGCTACGCGCAGTACCTGGTGATCAAGTCCGCTGACGCGGCCAAGCAGCCGGATGTGGCTTCGGTGCGGCTGGGAATGCGGACCAGCGGGCTGACGGTGCGCGCTGACGCGAAGGGCGCCTTGAAAGCCAAGGACGGCGAAGGCGAGGTCGTGTTCGTGGCCCCGCCGTCGCTGATGTGGGACTCCGCCGAGCGTGGCGATCTGGGTGCCAAGCGAGCTGTTGCGGCAGTGGCGGTCGATGAGAGATCTCTCACCTGGGAGCCGGACAAGAAGCTGCTGGCGGATCCGGCCACGCGGTTTCCGGTGACCGTCGACCCGCTCTGGGGGACGCCGACGCGCATGGCCTGGGCCAAAGTGTTCGACGGAGCGCTAAGGGAAGATGAGTACTGGAACGGCGGTGGCGACGGCGGCGAAGCCAAGGTCGGCAGGTGCTACAACCACGAGGGCCTCTGCTACGGGGTCGGGGTAGCCCGTTCGTACTTCCAGTACGACACGACCTTCCTTCGCGGAACGGACATTCTGGAAGCGACGCTGAACACGACCATCACCCACGGCCCGTCCTGCCAGTCGCGTGAGCACGGGGTGTATCTCGCCTCGGGGCGGATCTATCCCACCACCAACTGGACCAACAAGCCCGAGGGCGGCCTCGTCAAAGCGTTGTCGGTCGGTTCCGCCTACAGAGATTGCCTCGGATATAAGCCGGTTGGATTCAACGTGAAGGGTGGCATCCGGACCGACGACGTCTCCACGTACTTCATCAAGGCGATGGACGAGAACGACGATCTCGCCTGGCGCAAGTACGACCCGGGTGCCACCAACCTCGTCGTCCGCTACAACCGCATGCCCAACGCTCCGTACGGTCTGACCACCGCTCCGTCCCTGCGAGCCCCCTGCCGCTGGTGCGGCGGCCTCCCGTACGTCGGCGACGCCACGATCACGTTGAAAGGCAGGCTGTCGGACCCCGACAATGACCAGATTCGTCCTATCTGGGACATCTACTACAGCGGCGCGCGGGACTACCGCGACTGGGGCCCCACCCAAGGCAGCGACTCCTCGTTCAGCACGGACGTGGACCTGACCGGACACCACGGTAAGACGGTCAGCTGGTTGCTGAAGGCGAACGATGGTGAGAGAGAGGGGCCATCGATTTCGGGCCCCCCCTTCGCCGTGGACCAGCAGGGCGTGACTGTGCAACCCGGAGTGACGGGCACCCTCTACCGGGATGACAACCGGTGGCACGGTGGTGCGGGCGTGCCGGGAAATTTCACGTTCGACTCGGCCGGGGTGGCCGACATCGACCACTTCGTCTACGGCTGGAATGACCCTCCGAACCTGAGAGTGGACGCTGACGCCCTGGGCGGCAAGGCCACGGTGTCGATCGCACCACCTGCAGATGGGCCACATGACCTGCGCGTGCAGAGCGTGGACCGGGCAGGGCACCACAGCCCGATGGTGACCTACCACGTCTACGTCCGGGCCGGGAACGGCCCTTACGCCAAGTGGCCGTTGGAGGGAAACGCAGAGGACAAGGCGTTCCTCGGCACGCGTCACGGGACGCTCAGCGGGTCGGTGACCTACGCCAAGGGCGCCGTGGGTGACGGGCTGGCCTTTGAGCAAAGCGCCACACCCGGAGCCATGACCGCCGCCAACGGTGTACGCACCGACGCCAGCTTCTCGGTGTCAGCGTGGGTCAAGCTCGACACCTCCGCGACCACCACGGTGGCCAGGGCCGCAGTGAGCCAGGACGGCGCGAACTTCGGCGGATTCGTGCTCTGGTACCGGCCGGAGAACGGCGGCAGATGGGTCTTCGGCATGTCCAGGTCCGGCGACACCTACAAGGGCACCGACATGGCGTCCTCCACGTCGGCACAACTGGGCGTTTGGACACACCTGTCCGGCGTGTACGACGTGGACACCAAGCAGCTGAAACTGTATGTGAACGGCGAGCTGGCGGGTGCGGCGACGCGGACGGGCACGCCCTGGCACGCCGACGGGTCGTTGCGGGTGGGGCAGGTCAGATGGAGCGGCGCACCGGCTGACAGCTGGGTCGGCGGGGTCGACGAGGTCCAGCTCTATGACCGGGCCCTGTCGGCGGCGGAGGTCCAGGCGGCGGTGAGCGCGGACAACGTCCACCTGGGGCACTGGCCGCTTGATGAGAAGGACGGCACCACTGCGGGAAACACCGTGCCGGGCGGCCAGAGCGCGGTGCTGTCGAGCGGCGCGGCCTTCACCGCCGACCCGCAACGGGGTCAGGTCGTGGCGCTCGACGGCACCCGCGGCCACTTGAGCACTCACGGGCAGGTGCTGAGCGTCGGCCAGAGCTTCACGGTCGCGGCTTGGGTGAAGGCCAAGCAGGAGGACGGTCCAGGGGTGGACGATTCGCAGGTGGTCCTGTCCCAGGACGGCAGCCGCACCGGCGGCTTTGAGTTGCAGGCGGAAGGCGGCCGGTGGGCGTTCGCGATGTTCGGGGCGGACGTCGACGGTGGCGGTCAGGTCGACCGTGTCCAGGGCCCAGCGGACGCACCGGACTGGCGGGTCCAACCGGAGGTGTGGACCCATCTGAGCGGGGTCTACGACGCGCAGAACCAGCAGATCAAGCTGTACGTGAACGGCACCCTCATGGGCACGCTCCCGCACAAACAGGTCTGGGACGCGGCGGGACCCTTCACGATCGGGCGCGGGAAGTCGAACGGCGGCCCAGCAAACTTCTGGCTGGGTTCGGTGGACGGCGTCCGCGTCTACAGCCGGGCGCTGCCGGTCGCCGAGATCCAAGGGCTGGTCAGCATGGACAACGTCTCGGTCGGACAGTGGAAACTGGACGGCGACGTCCTGGACAGTTCGGGCAAGGCACGGCACGGCACGGTTGACGGCAAGGTCACCTGGGCCGCCGGCCAGACGACCTACCCGCAGCCGCATGACTTGGCCCTGCAGCTCGACGGTGCTCGCCCCAACGGTGTCAGCGCCGGCCATGCGCTGAACGCCATGCAGAGCTTCTCCGTGGCCGCCTGGGTCAGAGCCGACAAGAGCGGTATCGACCAGGTGGTGGCATCCCAGGACGGTTCCTTCCTCCTGGGGGCCACATCCGATGGCGCGTGGGGATTCGTGATGTACAACACGGTCACGGGTGGCACACAGGACAGAGTGACCGGAGGCGCGATCAAGACCGGTGCGTGGGCCCATCTCGTGGGCGTCTACGACGCGGGGGCCATGCGCATGGCGCTGTACGTCAACGGTGCGCTGGTGGCCTCCGGTGACCACGCCCAGACCGCCGACCTAGCGGACGGCCGCCTGCGCCTTGGCTATTGGCAAAACGGATCTTCCGCAGAAGGCCACTTTGCCGGAGCGATGGACGACGTAGCCGTCTACAGCCGGCAACTGTTCAGCGAAGAGATCAAGGTGATGTCGGGACGCGATCTGTCCCTGGTGCACCAGTGGCGCTTCGACGAGCCGGGCGGCGATGAAGCCGGCGACGCCGTCGGCGCCAAGCACGGCACGTTGGCCGGCGGCGCCGGGTACACGGCCGGCCGGGTCGGCAATGCGGTCGAACTGGACGGCGTGAACGACAGCGTCTCCACCGACGGGGTCGACGTGCGGACCGATGACAGCTTCACAGTGACGGCCTGGGTGCGTCTGCCCAGCTCCGCCGCGGATAACTGCGACCTGAGCGATCCGCCGTACTCCTGCAGGGCGACGGCGGTGAGCGTGGACGGCGACAGATCCAGCAAGTTCCGCCTCGGTTTCCTCAAGGACGACGATCAGAACACCGCGGGCGCGTGGATCTTCGAACTGCCCGAGGAGGACAAGGACAACGCGCCGGTGACCAAGGCGGCCGTCTCGGCCATCACCTCCGACTACGACTCCTGGGTTCACCTGACCGGGGTCTACGACCGCCCGGGCAGGTCGCTGGTGCTGTACGTCAACGGCGCGAGACAGGGCGAAGGAACGCTGCTCAACCCCTGGAAGCCGGTCGGCGGAGTGCAGATCGGCCGGGGCAAGGTCGACGGCGACACCGCCGAGTTCTGGCCGGGCCGCGTCGACGACGTCCGGCTGTACACCGGCGCGCACGACAAGGCCAGGGTCAAGACCCTGCACGCGTCCTATCCGCCGATCCAGGGCCCGGCCACTCTGCCCGCCGACGCGGTCGGCCACTGGATGCTCGACGAGGGCACCGGGACCACGGCGGGTGACAGCCGGAGCGGTGCCACCGCCACCCTGCACGGCGGCGCCGCCTGGACCGGCGGGCGCGGCGGCAACGGCCTGTGGCTGGACGGCACCTCCGGCTACGCGCAAACGAACGGGCTCGAGCTCGGCACCGGCGCCAGCTTCTCGGCGACCGCCTGGGCCTATACCGCCGCCCCGGGGTCCGGGCAACTGAAGAGGGGCACGATCGTCGCCCAGGACGGCGCGCGCACCAGTTCCTTCGCACTCACCTACGACCAGGCCGCGGGTCTCTGGGCAGCGGAGCTGGCCGCCGAGGACGACGACGATCCGCCCACTGTGCTCAAGTCGGTGGAACCGGCGCTTCATGGCCGGTGGACCCACCTGGCCATCGTGTACGAGGCGCCACTGCGGCAGGTCAGGTTCTATGTCAACGGCGTCCTGTCGGCCGTCCAGGTCGGCGTCTCCGTCTTCAAGGCGAACGGCCCGCTGACGATCGGCAGAGCCCTGCGCAAGGGCGTCCCCACCGACTTCTTCGGACGCGGAATCGACGACGTGCGGGTGTTCGGACGCGCGCTCAGCGACGGGGAGGTTCGTCGCGTTCACGACGACGTGCCGGCCGTCGCGTGGGCACACTACACGTTCGACGACAGCACCGCGAACGACTCCTCCTGGCGAAAAACGCACGCCACCCTGTCAGGAGGCACGTCCTTCGTGGCGGGGAAGGTCGGCCTGGCGCTGCAGTTGAACGGCTCCTCCGGCTCGGCGGCGACCTCGACGCTCGGTATCGGGATGGAGGACAGTTTCACGGTCTCGGCCTGGGCCAGACTCGACAGCACGGCCAAAACCGCCACGGTGGTGGGTCAGGACGGCGCCCGGATGAGCGCGTTCGCACTGCAATATCGAGCCGAACTGAACCGCTGGGTGTTCGGCGGATACACACACGACGCCGACGGCACCGAATTGGTCTACGCCCGCTCGGCGACGGCACCAGTCGCCGACCGGTGGACCCATTTGACCGGTGTCTACGACTACGCCACCCGCCAGCTCCGCCTCTACGTCGGCGGGAAACTCGCCGGAGTCAAGAACGACGTGGCGCTGTGGACCGCGGTGCGCGTTCTCAGCATCGGGCGCGCGAAGGTCAACGGCCAGCCCGCTGACTACTTCCCCGGGGCGCTCGACGAGGTGCGCGTCGAAAAGGGGATCGTTCCGGATGCGGAGATCGCCGAACGCGCCGCCGCCTGACCTGACCTGACCTATCGCATAAACCAGTACAGAGGGACAGATGTTCCAACAAATAGGGAATGTGCGTGCGATCGTCACCACAGTGATGGTCACGGCGCAGCTGCTCGTCGCCCCCCCTGCCGCCGCGCAGGCGGCAGGCCCTTCTGTTGAACTGCCGGAGCTGACGCCGGTGGCCGTCACCCAGCAGACGATGGGCGCACGAGGGGAGGACCAAGCCAGCCGGGAAGGCCGGAAGAACAACCAGCCGACGGGCGGCAGATGGCTGGACGGTGCCGGCGTGTCGACGGCGTCGCCGTTGTCGCCGTCCGCCTCGTGGGATGTTTCTTCGCATACCGGCGACTTCACGTGGTCATATCCGTTGAGGGTGCCACCGGCGCCGGGTGGTCTGGAGCCGAAGCTTGCGCTGGGCTACGCCTCCTCGGTCGTCGACGGCAGGACCAGTACCAGCAATAACCAGCCCTCGTGGGCGGGCGAGGGATGGAATCTGTCGGCCGGATTCATCGAGCGGCAGTACGGTGCGTGCGCCGAGGACGATATGGGAGGGACGGTCCCGCCGAAGACGGGGGACCTGTGCTGGCGCAGTGACAACGCCTTCATCTCCTATCCCGGCGGTAGCGGCAAGCTGGTCAGGAATGACGCCGACGGCGATTGGCGCCTGGAGAGCGACGACGGCTCCCGGATCGAGCGGCTGACCGGTGCGAACAACGGCGACGACAACGGTGAGCATTGGAAGATCACCACGGTCGGCGGCGTGCAGTACTTCTTCGGCTCCCGCTCCGAGTCCTCGTCCACCTGGACGGTGCCGGTGTTCGGCGACGACGCGAACGAGCCCTGCAACAGCACGTCCGGCTTCGCCGCCTCATCGTGTTCGCAGGCATGGCGGTGGAACCTGGACGAGGTCGTCGACCCGCATAAAAACATGATCGTGTACACCTACGACAAGGAGATCAACTCTTACGGACTGAACCTGCAGGACGCGGCGGTTCGCTATGTCCGGGGTGGCACGCTGAAGCTGGTGGAGTACGGCCTGCGGAAGGACTCTTCGGCTCAGGCTGCTGGGCAGGTGGCGTTCACGCCGGCTGATCGGTGCGTGCCGGACAGCGACTGCACCCCCAGCAAGAAGGAGAACTGGCCGGATGTGCCGTGGGAGTCCAAGTGCGACTCCGCGACCTGCCCGGACCAGCACGCACCGTCGTTCTGGTCGACCAAGCGGCTGGCGTCGGTCACGACGCGGGTGCTCAAGGGCGGCGAGTACCAGGATGTGGACTCCTGGACGCTGGAGCACGCCTACCCCTCGCCGGGTACGGGGGAGAAGCCCGCGCTGTGGCTGAAGGGCATCACGCACAAGGGTCATGTGGGTGGTTCCACCGTGTCGCTGCCCGCGGTCAAGTTCGAGGGCACGAGCATGCCCAACAGGGTGCACGCGGTGGACGGCGTGAGCCCGATCAGCCGTTATCGGATCACCGGGGTGGTGTCGGAGAGCGGCGGGGTGGTGTCGGTGGCCTACGCCCAGCCCGAGTGTGTGTCGGGCACGAACATGCCGGCCACCGCGCAGGCGAACACGATGCGGTGTTTCCCGGTCACCTGGGCCTTGCCCGGCCACGAGGAGCGCACGGACTACTTCCACAAGTATGTGGTCGCGCAGATCACGGAGTCCGACCGCATCGGGAGTTCTTCGGAGCAGGTCACCAGCTACGAGTACCTGGACGGTGCCGCCTGGCACTATGACACCTCCGAGTTCACCAAGGACAAGGACCGGACCTGGAACGAGTTCCGCGGTTACGGCCGGGTGCGGGTCAGGACCGGGTCGCCCGGGGACGAGTCGGGCCCGGTGGAGATGAGCGAGCAGAGCTACTTCCGCGGAATGGACGGCAACCACCGGACCGACGGAGCCAAGGCCCTGCCCGCGAAGGACAGCACCGGCAAGGAGCATTCAGATCACGACTGGCTGCGTGGCCTGCAGTTGGAGTCCATCTCCTACAACGGCGAGGACGGCCCGATCGTCTCCAAGACCATCACCACGCCGGTGTGGGCGGGACCCGTCGCGACCCGAGGATCGCTGAAGGCGTATCGGGTGCGCACAGGCAATGTGGCCACCTACACCGCGCTGGAGGCCGGTGGCTACCGCACCACGAAGATCGACTACACCTACGACGACCGCGGCCTGCCGCTCACGACCAGCGACCTGGGGGATGTCGACACATCGGACGACGACCGGTGCACCACCATCACCTACGTTCGCAACGCCAGTGACTGGCTGCTCAACCTGCCGGCGCGGCAGGAGACGGTCGCGGCCGCGTGCAAGGCCCCGGTCTCGCTACCGGCGGACGCCGTCTCGGCAGTCCGCACCGCCTACGACGGCCAGAACTTCGACCAGGCACCCACCAAGGGTGACGTCACCAAGGTGGAGCAGGCCGCCGAATGGCCCGCGTCCGGTCCGGTGTGGGCACTGGTCTCGACCGCGACGTTCGATGCCCACGGTCGGCCGTTGACCAAGAGCGACGCGCTCGGCCGTACCGCCACCACCGCCTACACGCCGATCGACGCGGGACCGCTCACCAGGATTCAGGAGACCAACGCGGCCGGTCACGTGGCCTCGGCCGAGCTCGACCCGGCGTGGGGGGAGCCGGTCAAGCTCATCAATCCCAACGACAAGGTGATGACCGAGATCACCTATGACGCTCTAGGCAGGAAGACCGAGGTCTGGCTGCCCAACCGGCCCCGCGGCAGCAACGGCGGCAATCTGAAGTACGCCTATGAGGTCAACACCGACGCCCCATCGGTCGTCACCACACAGTCCGTGGGCCCGAACGGGGTGTATGTCACCAGCAAGACACTCTATGACGGGTTGATGCGGGAACGGCAGACGCAGACGCCCACCGATGGCGGCCGGCTGCTGACCGAAACCCACTACGACTCCCACGGCCGCGCCTTCCAGAGCACACAGCCGTACTTCAACGACGCCGAAGTGGACGGCAAGCTGTGGTCGGCTCTCGACACCGACGTGCCAGGGCTGTCGCTGACCCGGTTCGACGCAGCCGGGCGCACGAGCGAGGAGGTCTTCCAGGCGGGCGCCCAGGAGAAGTGGAAGACCAGCTACGCCTACGGCGGCGACCGAGTGCACGTCACCCCACCGCGCGGCGGCACGGCCACCACCACGATCATCGACGCCCGCGGCCAGACCACCGAACTGCGCCAGCACCACGACGCCACCGCCACCGCCACCGCCACCTTCGATGACACCACCTACACCTACACCCAGGCCGGCGCGCTGGCCACGACGACCGACCCGGCCGGCAACGTCTGGCGCAACACCTACGACCTGCGCGGACGGCTGATCGAATCGCTCGACCCGGACAAGGGCAGATCAGAAAGGACCTACGACGCGGCCGGCCAGGTGGAGACCGTCACCGACGCCCGCGACGTCACACTGACCTTCACCTACGACACTCTGGGCAGGACAACGGCCGTCTGGAAGGGCCCAGCCACCGGAACACCGCTGTCGCGGTGGACCTACGACACCGCCACCAACGGCAAGGGCTACCTGGCCTCTGCCACCCGCTACGACGGCGACGGCAAGGCCTTCATCAACGAGGTCACCGGCTACACCAAGCTCGGCCTGCCCAGCGGAAGCAAGCTCACCATCCCGGCCACGCCGCTGACCCAGACGCTGGCCGGCACCTACACCACCACGGCCAAGTACAACCCGGACGGCAGCCCCGATGCCCGCGTCCTGCCCGGGATCGGTGATCTGCTGCAGGAAACCGTGGACTACTCGTACGACGACCTCGGCAAGCCGACCACGCTGCTCGGCAGCTACGACGACGGCACGGTGGATTACGTCAGTAACACCGACTACACCGGCTACGGCGAGGTGGAGCGCATCCAACTGGGCGAGGGCGAGCAGCGCGCCTGGGTGTCGCGCTACTACGACACCAGCACCCGCCGCCTGAAGCGGGTGATCGTCGACGCCGAGGTCCCCGCGCCCATGCAGGCCGACATCGGCTACACCTACGACCCGATCGGCAACCTCACCGCCATCGCCGACACCCCCAAGGACAAGCCCGCCGACACCCAATGCTTCCGCTACGACCACCTGCGGCGGATGACCGAGGCGTGGACACCTCGTACCGGCTGCGAGGCCGACCCGAGCGTCTCGGCGCTGGCCGGGCCCGCCCCCTACTGGCACTCCTTCGCCCTGGACCAGGTAGGCAACCGCCGCACTGAAACCCAGCACTCCGCCGGTGGAAACACCGTGCGCACCTACACCTACCCCGCGGCCGGCGCCGCCCAGCCGCACGCCCTCGCCTCGGTGATCACCACGGCGGCCGCCAAGACCACCACGGACGGCTACCGCTACGACGCGACCGGGAACACCATCCAGCGTCCGGGCCAGCAGCTCCGGTGGGACGCCGAGGGACGACTGGCCGAGGTCACCTCGGGAGACGGCCGCACCCAGTTCCTCTACGACGCCGACGGCAACCGGCTGATCCGCCGCGACCCCACCGGCGCCACCCTTTACCTGCCCGGACAGGAACTGCGGCTGACCGACGCGACCGGCGGTCTCACGGCCACCCGCTACTACACCCACTCGGGCACCACCGTGGGGATGCGCGACGCCGGCGGCCTGACCTGGCTGTCAGCTGACCATCAGAACACCATCCACACGGCGATCGACGCCGACAACCTGAAGGTCACTCAGCGTCGGCAGACCGCGTTCGGCGCCCCCCGGGGGGCCGCGGCCGCTTTACCCGGTGAGCTCGGTTTCGTCGGAGGGACCGTCGATGCCTCCACGGGGCTGACCACCCTGGGCGCGCGCCAGTACGACGCGGCGACCGGTCGGTTCCTGTCCGACGACCCCATCACCAACACCGCCGACCCGCAACAGATCAACGGCTACGCCTACGCCAACAACAGCCCCGTCACCTACAGCGACCCCGACGGGCTGCTCCACGACTCCTGCCCGGACGGGGTGTGCAGCGGCGGCGGCCAGGGAGCCCACCAGAACAGGGCCAACAATCCAGCCGACACCTACAACCCGCCTGCCAATCGCGGCTCGAACAACACGGTCGAGGGCGGCCCGTGCGGAGCGCGTCCATGCTGGAAGTACGAGGTGGCCTTCGTTCCCAAGAAGTACCACCGCGAAATGGAAGACCACCCCGCCGCGGCCTTCCTGGCCGAGGTCACCGGGCTGGCGGATGCCGAGAAGTGCCTGAGCAATCCCGGCTTCGGGGATTGTGCACTCGCGTTGGCCGGGATCATCCCCGTCGGCAAACTTGTGAATGGCGGCGGCAAGCTGCTCAAGCAGGGGAAGAGGGCCGAAGACTGCCTCACCAACAGCTTCACCCCGGACACGATGGTGCTGATGGCGGACGGCAGCCGCAAACCCATCGACAAGGTACGGGTCGGCGACAAGGTCCTGGCCACCGACCCTGAGACCGGAAAGACCGGCCCGCGCGAGGTCACAACCCTGATCAGCGGCGACGGCACCAAGAACCTGGTACAGATCACCACAGACACCGACGGCGACCAGAAGCAGGCCAAGGGTGTGGTGATCGCGACCGACGGCCACCCCTTCTGGGTAGCCGACCTCCGCAAATGGGTCACCGCCGCCGAACTCCGCGCAGGCATGCTCCTACGCACCAGCGCCGGCACCTACGCCCAAATCACAGACGTCCGGGCATGGACCGCCAGCCAGCGTGTCCACAACCTGACCGTCGACGACCTGCACACGTACTATGTGGTTGCAGGTGCCACGCCGGTATTGGTGCACAATTCCAGTTGCCCACCTCTCCACACGGTGGGCGGCCCGAGGGTCCGTCCCGGGAAGGACATCGACGTGGATGCAGATGGCTTCGTAAATTCGCCGACCTCCGCACAGTTGGAGGCCTTGGACGTGCAAGGTCTCTCAACGTTCAATACGGCGGAGAATGCCAACCGGTCCGGATTGAGAGGACAGCTCCGTACTCCGACGGGCCCCCTTCCAGACGGGCTGGGTGTCATCGCCGACGGTAGTGACGTGGGAGGTCCGCGCGCTGTTGGCCATCACACCTTCTATCCCACGCGTCGAATGCCGTTCGATGAATACACCGGACTGATCACGGGAATGAATTGGGTGAATGTTGGCGTGAAACTCCCGCTAAAGAGATAGGGCTCGCCGGAATGGGGAAGTGGCGTGACTTGGTGGCGGCGGAGCAGGAGGTGGCCCGCCGCCGTGCCGAGGTGAATCAGCTACCCTCACGCGCGGAAGTACTGGCCAACGCGATGTCGAGCAGCTCGGTCTGGGACCGGGCGACCGCACTGACATTCTTGCGCCTCTTCCCCGAAGATGTCCCGAACCTACTCGAGGCGCTGGTCGACATGTGCTTGTCGACTGGATGGGCGCAAGCGGCTTCTGAAGCGATCCGAGCAGCGCGCAGAGACATTGATTCTGCACAACTCACCGAAATCGTAGAGAGGCATCTGTCGAGTGGCGACGCCGAGGACTATCTCAGGCTCGCCAGCATGCTGACGGACTGCGAAGCATGGGAGAGTCTAGGCATGCTGATCGAGCGGGCTTTCGAAAGCAACGACCCTGAAATTCGGGAAGTGGCGCACGATTTCACTGAAAGCCACGGTCGCAAACTGCCTTAACTGATCGTGGGCAGAAGCAGCGCATATCGGGAGTCCTCGCCGGGCAAGGCCGTTGCGTTCTCGGCTGGTGAGACTGCTGCACCCCTGAGCCAGGTGGGCAAGTAGGGGCGCCCCAGTGCGGAGATGACAAACGCGACCCCTGATGATCGTCGGTGTCTAGCCAGTCGATCAAGAACAGGGGCCGCGTTCGCGTGCCATCATCCCCGATCGACGTGCTCTCCCGCCACCTGGAGCACGTCACCTTCACCGACGCCACCGTCGACCTGCCCACCCTGGTCGAGGTATTCGACTCCGTCCCCGATCCTCGCTGCCGTCGCGGACGCCGCTACCGGCTCGGGCCACTGCTCGCCTTAACCCTGCTCGCCGTCCTCAGCGGAGCAACATCACTGGTGCAGATCACCCGATTCATCGCCGGGTACGAGCCCCCCGTGCACTCCCGGCTCGGCCTCCCGCCTGCAATGCGACCAGCCGCCTCCACCCTGGGACGGCTGCTGGCCCGTCTGGACGGCGACGCCTTCGACGCCGCGACCTGCGGCTACGTTGCCGCACTGGCAGCCTGCCAGCCGCCCGAGACGGCGACGTCCTCCCGAACGCCCCTGCTCGGCCTGGCCGTGGACGGCAAGACCCTGCGCGGCAGCCGCACCGCCGACGGCACCACGGTGCATCTACCGGCTGCCATCCGCCACGACACCGAGACCGTCCTCGCTCAACGCCAGGTCGAAGCCAAGAGCAACGAGATCCCCGCCTTCACACCCCTGCTGCGCGGCCTGGACCTGCCCGGCATGGTCGTCACCGCCGACGCCCTGCGCACCCAGCACGACCACGCCCGCCACATCGTCGCCGCCGGCGGCCACTACCTCTTCATCGTCAAAGGCAACCAGCCCACCCTGCAACGCTGGCTCAAGGCCCTGCCCTGGCGCCAGGCCATCCTCAACGACCGCACCGACGAGCAAGGCCACGGCCGCCGCGAAATCCGCCGCATGAAAATCTGCACCATCCGGCCCGGCCTGCCCTTTCCGCACGCAGTCCAGGCTATCCAGGTCAAACGCCGCCGTACCGACCGCAAGACCGGCAAGACCGGCAAGACCACCCTCGTCACGATCTACGCGATCACCAACCTCCCACCGGGCCGGATCACCCACGCCCAACTCGCCGCACTGATCCGCGGACACTGGAGCATCGAGGCCCTGCACCACATCCGCGACGTCACCTACCGCGAAGACGCCTGCCGAGCCCGGACCGGAGCAACTCCCCGCATCCTGGCCAGCCTCCGCAACCTGGCCATCGGCCTGGCACGCCTACTCGGCTGGACCAACATCGCCGCCGCCACCGACCACTACCGCAGCCACCCAGCCGACGGTCTTCAGCTACTCAGTCTCACGACATGAGAACGCTTCAGCCCTACCTCGCCGGGGGCTCCCGATATACTCTCCATGACGTCACGTCAGCGCAGGGCCTGGTGGGCGGCCTGGCTGGGCAGCCCCGGCCACGGCGGCTACCCCCACCTGGCACTGATGACGCTCGTCGAGACCGGAACCCGGGCCCTGATCGGCGCGGTCTTCGCCCCCCACCAGCGAAGGCGAGAGCGGCTATGCCCGGCGCCTGCTGCACCTGCTGAAGCCCGACATGCTCGTGCTTGTGGGACAAGGGCTTCGATGGCAACGCCTTCCTCGCCCAGGTCAGCGCCACCGGCTCCCAGGTGCTCGGCCGGCTGCGCAGCAACCGGCGCACCCCCGTCCTGGCCACGCTCACCGACGGCTCATATCTCTCGGTGATCGGTAATCTGCAGATCCGCATCATCGAGGCCCACGTGACAGTGACCTGCACCGACGGCACCACCTTCACCGGCACCTACCGCCTGGCCACCACGCTGACCGACCCCCGGCGCTAGCCTGCCCCCGCCTTGGTCAGGCTCTACCATCAGCGATGGGAACACGAGTCGGCCTACTACGCGCTGCGCCACACGATCATGCAGGGCCGGATACTGCGCTCAGGCGACCCCGCCGGGCCTGGAGCAGGAGATGTGGTCGGTGCTCACGCTTTATCAGCTCCTTCGCACGGTGATGGTCGACGCCGCCGAGTCCCGGCCCGGCACCGACCCTGACCGTTGCGGCTTCTCCATCGCCCTGCACGCCGCGCGCGACCTGGTGATCCGGCCTGGCGACAAACCAGGCAACGCCACCGGCCTGATCGGAGCCATCGGACGCCGTGTCCTGGCCGCACTGCTCCGCCCGCGCGTCAGCACCCGCAAGGTCAAATCGCCCATCTCCCGCTACCACGAACGACTCAACGACGGCCGACCCGACCACAGCCGCACCATCACCGGCCTCGACATCACCCTCCTGCCACCCCCACCCACGCTGCCTTCCGCGTCCCGAGACGAGCGACCATCGCCCCGGCCGACCGCCGCAGACAACAACAGGTCCTGGCACTCCTCCACCAACACCCCAACCGCCCCTGGAAAGCCAGCGACATCGCCCTCCACCTCGGCGATGTCACCCTGAACACCATGTATCGGCAGCTGTCACGCTGGGCCGACAGCCAGCTCATCTGCAAGATCGGGCCGGGTATCTACACCGCCGGGCCGCTCTCCCCAGCGCTCTTGCCAGCAGCCCAGAAACCTTAGCTACCTGGCCTTGGGCCAACTCCACAAGTGTGAGCAACTGCCAACTTCAGTGAGCAAGGACACCACCAATGGGAGACAGGGCCTTGCACTTCACGACAGTGAGAGACAAATGATCCTAATTGTGCTCTATCGTCCGATTTCTGCTTAAATGCGCTCGCACAAATGATCTCTCCGTAGCGCACGCTGGCGGGCGCACAGGCGACACCGCATCTTCCCCTCCCGAAGAGGGGGTGCGGCCCCTCCTGTGCGCCCTCAGCTCTCGCTGTGAGATCGGCCTCTGTCAGCAAGTGGCGACGACCTTCTCTCCGAGCAATCGCGACAGCGGGACCAGCTTCATTCGAAGAAGAAGATCCACGACGGCGTCGTGGTGGATAGCACGTCCGCCAGATGATTGACGGCGCCCTCTCCAAGTCGCAGCGGTCTGGTGTGTGAGAGGCAGACATCACGATTGCTGAGCGGGCGAGCCTGTTTCATGCCTTCGGTCATGTCTCGGTCGCAAAACGCGCGACCGAGCTGCTCCCGTCAAAAGGCGCCCGCACCGGGGACGGCATCTATCACCAGGACCCTCACCAATCCGGCGCTGCCCGCCCCGTGACCGATTCCTTCTGCCCCGCTAAGTGGTCATTAAGTGTACAGGCGCCCGGCCAAAAGACATGAGGCCGACGACGGAGCACTGGGTCGACGACCGTCGCTCCATCGCCACATCGACAGAGGAGGGGGATAGCACCATGTCTGAGCCGAGCATTGGGGTCGCCTGCGCCTTCGCGAAACGGGTGGGAGGTCTCTCTCCATGGACGGTATCGGCCGACTCGTTGGGTCAAGTCCTGTATCCCGGAGAGGCCGCCTCACATGGCTCCTGCACTCCCTGTTGGGATTCCTCGAAGCGATCACCAGTGCCGGACCCGTACGAGCCTACTCGGCTGGCGTGGTACCACTCGTCCTGGCTCCTGCAGGGCCCTGCGCTAACACGCCCGAGTCGCTGCCACAATCGGCACCATCGCAGCTCTCGGCGGTCGCCGTGCTGCCCCACCGCCCTCAGTGACGGTCATGAAGAGCGATCGGCCCGCAGGACGACCGGTATCGCGCATGGAGCCAGCTGCCGGTCACCACCTCCCGGGGTTGACGAAGGCCAGCTATCCGGGTGGCTGCACCCATAAGCCAGCCCGACGGGGGTTGCCCGTCTCCCGACGCGTTCCGACCAGCAGGCTCGACCTGCGCTCGCATCAGGGCGGCTCTGCAGTAGATGCCCCGCCTGTGGCCTTACCGGCAGCCAGGATTTCTGCGGGAATAGCGACCGAAGCGACGCAATCCGCGAACTAGTGGCGCCAACTGTTCTCTTCAGCGTGCTGTCATTTGCCCAATACGGCGACTGAGTCGCTTCGGTCGCTGCTCGCCCCTGTCTAGTCGGGGCCTCGCCCGGGTTCAGCCCATACGGGACGGTGTCGGCGGAACCCGAATACTGGATCAGGCACACTTGCCGTGATCGGACTCATTGAGTAGATCACGGTTTGGGCGTTCCGGCCGGTAGCCATGCCTTTGATCACGAGCATCTGCAGCGTGTTGACCAAGGAGTTGGTCGCTGTCCTGTTCCCGCACCTGACCGGCGTGTGCGTTGACAACGTGTCCCCGGTCCGGAGCCACGGTGCAGATCCGGGCCAGGACCGGAACCGTGGCGGCTACCTGGCCGGGCTGGGGGACGCTGGCAGCGGGGCACAGCCACTATGAACGTCGGCTGTCCGATACCGCGGTCGGAAACCAGGAAGTGCTCATCCACCTGCGGGTGCACCGATTCTTCTGCCGCCATTCCACGTGCACGAAAGCGACGTTCGCCGAGCAGATCCCGGAGCTGACCGTCCGATACGGCCGCCGCAGCATCCGAGCGGTCAGCGCATTGCAGACCATCGCGCTGGCGCTGGGCGGCGCCAGGCTCGCCGGCCGGCCGGCGCCTCGGTGAGCCGGATGACGCTGATCAGACTGATCCGAGGCCTGCCCGACCCGGCTGTGGAAACCGGTCCACGGGGGCTCCGCGTGGACGATTTCGCCCTGCGACGGGGCGACTCCTACGGCACCATCCTGATCGACATCTCCACCAGCACCGTGGTGGACGTGCTGGCCGACCGGACGGCCGACACCCTGGCGGCCTGGCTCCGTTCGCATCCCGAGGTCGAGATCGTCTGCCGCGACCGAGCCGGCGCCTATGCCGAGGGCATCGCCGGATGCTGTCCCTGGGCCGCAACACTGTCCGGCGCTTCGCCCGCGTCGCCAACCCCGAAGACCTGCTCGTTTGTGACGGTACCGGCCAGCGGCCAAAGACCTTGGAAGCCCACGACAACGCCATACTCCTCCACCAGGAACTGCAGGTTCTGGGCTATCGCGGCAGCGGCGCCACCATCCGCCAGTACGTCCGCCCCTGGTGCGGTGGAACGCCTCCGCGCCGACACCAACTCAGCTGGCAACCACCTGCGGCTGGTTCCTGTACAAAACGGCCAACCTCGGGAGTCGGCGAGCACCGCCTGCTCAAAAGGCGCTCACCGCTGCATGCCCCCAGCCGGCAGCGCTACAACTGCACGTGCGCCAGTTGACGAAATGATGACGCGCCGCCACGGCCAGAATCTGGAGAGCTGGATGAACGCGGTCCTGGGCGACGACCTGCCCGAGCTGCACTCCTTCGTCACCAGACTCTATCGCGACCAAGACGCCGTCACCGCCGGGCTCGCCCTGCCCTACCACTCCGGACCGGTCAAAGGACACGCCAACCGCATCAAGATGCTGAAGCAGTTGAAGCGACCAGAGACTCATCCTCCCTTGTCCCCTCAGTCGCTGTCCAATGAGTCGCTGACAAAAACGCCAGGTCAAAGACCGTCATCGTGCCCTGGAAGCGACCGAAGCGACGCTGGGTCGGGATATATATCTCCAATACAGCTACTCTCCGACGACCTCATAAGTACCAACTCTCAGTAGCTTCAGTCGCTCCCCGATGGCAGCACAAGCTCCCTACCAGGAACTCTTTCGGCGGCAGCACCAGCGACTCAAACATCAACGCCTCGAGCAACTCAAACTTCGGTCGCTGCCGTGTCCCGGCGATGCAATGCCCCGCTCCTGCCCTGGTGTCGGCTAGTCTGTACTACCATCTTTAAGTCTCGGTCGCTTCAGTCGCTTCAGTCGCCCGACCACACCAGCATTCAACAACGACCCGCAGGCAGCGGGTCCAGACGATCCGCCGCCGAGTGCACTACGGGAAGGGATCCTGTGACGCAGCGACTTCGCCACGACGATCACCATCCCAGACTCGTCTCTCCTCAGCCGCCGCCCCCCGCCCTCTCCCGTCGGCCCTGGTCGACCTCCCGGCTCGGCGTGACGGGAATGGCTGTCGACACCTCCGCCGCGCGGATTAGTCCTCCCTCCCAGAAGATGCCAGTGTGGCGAAAAGCCAGGCCTGAGCAATCCTGTCTCCTCTCCATAGGCTCCGCCCCCGGCCGAGCCTCCTGCTGGCAGGTCGGCGTACACGCCGCTGGTGGCCGCCTCGACGCTCTCCGGACCTCTACAGGGCAGGTGGCTAGGAAACGCTCCGCCGACATCGCCGCCAAAACTCCTCCTCTCACTGCACCCATGCGAGCAGAGCCTCGGCGGGGCCGTCGACACTCCAAGGTCGTTATGTACGGCAGGATCGCTGACCCGCGTAGCGCGTGCCCTCCCCAAGGACGACCATGACCCCCTCAACCAGTCCGGGGGGTTTCGACCCGGTGGCCGCTGCTCAGCAGATCCTTGACCTGTCCGACGTCTCTCCGCAGCAGCCCGCTTCGCCGGTACGTGTGACTGAGGAACCCGTCGCTACGGGAAACGGGTTGTTCCCCGACTCGCTGACCGATCGCGGCAACGCCAAACTCTTCGTAGGGCTGTACGGGCGGGATTTCCGGCACGTGCCTGGCATGGGCTGGTTCCGATGGGCAGGACATCGCTGGGTCCTGGACGAGAGCGACGCCGTCATGTGGGCGGCCGGCGAGATGGCGGAGCAGTTGGCCGTGTTCGACGCTCGAGGCCGCCACACCTCGGCCGAGCTCCGACGCCACCGGCGCAGAGCTTTGTCGACCACCGGGATGAACGCCCTGCTGACGCAGGCTAAATCCGCGCCCGGCATGGTGCTGTCCCCCGCGACGCTCGACGCCGACCCCTATGCCTTGTGCACGCCGGCTGGAGTGGTGGACCTCCGTACCGGCCAGATCTCACCACCAGACCCAGCCACGCATCTTCATTCGCGCTCCACCACGCTGGCACCCGAACCCGCACTCACGCCTCGATGGCATCGTTTCCTCAAGGACACCTTCGGTGATGACGCCGACGGCCGACAGACGATCGACTTCCTTCATCTTCTCTTGGGATACTCGATCACTGGAGACGTGGGCGCCCAGGTGATGCCTTTCCTCTACGGGCAGGGCAAGAACGGCAAGTCGGTCCTGGTGGAGGTGATGCTGCAGCTTTTGGGAGACTACGCCGACGCTGCCCCGCCAGGCTTCCTCATGGCCAAGACCTTCGACGGGCACCCGACCGACCTGGCCGAACTGCACGGGCGTCGCATCGTTGTCTGCTCCGAGCTCAAACCAGGCGACCGCTTCGACGAGGCCCGTGTCAAACTGCTGACCGGTGGAGACAAGATCAAGGCCCGCCGGATGCGGCAGGACTTCTTCAGCTTCGACCCCACCCACCACCTCTGGCTGCTCGGCAACCACCAGCCTGAGGTCGCCACGGGCGGCTTCGCGTTCTGGAGGAGGCTGCGGCTCATTCCATTCGAACGCGTTGTGGCGGAAGAGCGCAAGATCGACAACCTGGCGCGCATCCTCGTCCAGGAGGAGGGTGCCGGTATCCTCTCATGGCTGGTCGATGGAGCCCGGCGCTATCTGAGCGGTCAGAAGGACTTGTCCGGCCCGCAGCGGGTAAGACTCGCCACGGACGCGTACGAGGCAACGGAGGATGTGGTTGGACGATTCATCGCGGAGGCGTGCAAGCTCGGCCCCAGTCTGCGCGCTGAACAAGCACATCTCTACACTGCCTACACTCGCTGGTGCGGAAGCGAAGGAGCCACCCCGGTGTCGGCTCGGGCCTTCGCCGCACGGGTACGTGACACACTCGGGATGGCCTCACCGAAGGAAATGCTCCTGTCCAACTCTCGCAAGTTCTATCCCGGGCTCGGCTTGATCTCCGATCTCGGCGGTGAAGGGCTGCCGCGATGAGTGCATCCATCGATCCCGACGACCTCAGGCACGAAACCGAGCTGGTATGGCTCGAGGACATCGGCGCTCTTGAGTATGTCAGGCAAAGCCTCGATCGCCTGCCGAGCCGCCGTCGCAAGCCCGCCTACCACCGCGATGGCCGCATGGTGGGCTACGCGGTCCTCGGGCCGGAGGCTAAAGGCTCTCCGGCATCCGGGACGTTTCGCCGGCGTGTCTTCTGGCTGGCGCCTCATGACCGTGATCGGCAGCCGACGGGGTTCTACTCCACCGGTGCCCCGGTAGAAGCTATCGATCCCCGGACGCTCGCTCCTCGAACCCCGGGCCGGAAGACGGAACGCTCAGAAGGCGGCCCTCCATCGCCCGCCATGGTCGAACTCGGGATCACCCTCGACAAAGCCTGACTCGCGCAAGTGACCACAGGGCCATCGGCTGCCATCGGCACGTGTGGCTCACTGTTTTCCCCGCGGTGTTGGTGCTCACCGTGTACGGCATCAAGCTCTATCTCGGCATCCGGCGCCACGGCGTACGCGGTTACCTGCGGGGAATCGTGCACCTGCCCGGACTGCCCGGCTGGGCGTACGGGCTCTACGCCCCGTTGGTTCTCGCCGAGGTGTTCCTCACCTCGCTGTTCACCCACTTCATCCGTTTGTTCGCGAACATGTTTTGCCGACCATTCCTGTTCGAGGAGCTCACGCCGCTCGGCGCGGGCCTCGGTGTCCTCGGCGTGCTGATGACGATCGTGATGACCGTGTTCGAGATGTTCATGCAGTTCCTGCGGACATTCCTGTTCGCCATGCTTGCCGGCATGTTCATCGCCAGCGGGCTACGCGGCGCGCACTAGCGCCCTGTTTCAGGGCCGCGCCGTCAACCGACGGCCGCTACAGAGGACGGGGCGCTCCCTCGATCTCCGCCTGGTACCAGGCGGAGATCTGCGTACGGGAGTGAAAGCTGAGCTTGCCGAGAATGTGGTCCACGTGCGCTTCCGCGGTCCGTTGGGACACCGTCAGCCTGGAGGCGATCTCCTTGTTGCTGCACCCTTCGGCGATCAATCCGGCGACCTGCAACTCCCGGCGAGTCAGCATCGAGGTCGCGTCGGAGGCCCCACCCCGCTGCAGCGACGAAGGCTCTGCGTGGCCGAGGACATAGGCGAATGCCTCGTCGACGTCCAGTGCGGCATACCTGTCGAAGGCCTCTTGATAGGCCTGTCCGCCTAGTTTGTCCCGTAGGCGGGCCTCCCAGGTGTCATGAGCATGTGCCAGTGGGACGAGTCCGGGCATCGTCATGCCGATGGCGCGGCGGAAGGCATGAGCGATGCCCATCAGAGCGGCGGCCCTGGGCATGCTGCGCTCCTCGGTGGCGGATGCCCACGCCAGGGCCTCGACGCCCCAGGCCGGGAGCCATCGGTCGCCCGTATCCTGCTGCAGGCGCAGGCTGTCGAGGAAGAACACGCTCGCGGCTTTGGCGTCTCCGGCCACCAACAGCTTGTCGAGGCCCGACGCGTACATGCCCCAGGCCCGGAGGATCGAGGCTCCCTTGGCCTCGGCCATCTCCCGGCACGAGCGGGCGAGATCCGCCGAGTCCAGCTCCTGGTGGAAGGCCGCCGCCATCGACAACCACAGGGAGGTCAGGAAGATGTTGTTGCCCTCGAGAGGGCCGACCTCGTCCGGGCGCGTTTCGGCGTACCGGTCGAGGGCCGCCCGGAGCCGGGCCACAGCGGTGCCCAGATCTCCCTGCAGGAAGGCGGATAGCCCCGCGAGGTTGTCCACGAAGCCGCGCAGCCGTTCGTCGCCGCCGGCCCGCGCCCGGTCGGTGTACGCGTCCATGCACGCGTCCATCAGGCGGCGTGCGGCCACGTCGTCGCCCTGAAGCAGCGCCGTCCGGGCGTTCACCACCAGCGCGAATGCCGCGTTGACGTCTGACGTTTCGTCTTTCTCCAAGGCGCGGTCGAGCCAGCGGCGCAGCTCGGAGTGTGCACCATAGGAAATCCAGTATTCGAAGAGCTCCGAGGCCATCGACAGGCCCTGCTCCAGCTCACCGTCACGGGTGAGACAGAACTCCAGCGCCGCCCGGATGTGCGGCCACTCCTGCCCGATCCGCCGGATCCAGGCGACCTGCTCGGCGCTGCACCAGCCCGCTGCGGCGGCATCGCTGACTTGACGATAGTGATCGCGGTGCAGGCGGCGGGCGTGCTCTTCCTCTCCGCTGGCCGCGAGCTTGGCCGCCCCGTACTCCCGGATGGTCTCCAGCATGGAGTAGCGGGTCCGCCCGTCGCGAGTGTCGCATATCAGCACAGACTTGCCGGTCAGGCCCGCCAGGGCGTCCACGACCTCCTCGCCCGTCAGCTGCCCGCCCTTGGCGACGGCCATGGCGGCGTCAGCTTCGAAGGGAGCGGGGAATACCGACGCGCGCGCCCACAGGAGCTGCTCTCGAGGGTCGCAGAGACCGAAGCTCCAATCCACGGCGGCGAGCAGGGTTCGGTGCGTCGGCTCCGTGGCGCGGATGCTCCGGGTCAGGAAACGGTAGCGATCGTTCAGCCGCTCGCAGATCTCCTGCGCTCCCAAGACACGCGCCCAGGCAGCGGCGAGCTCGAGAGCCAGCGGGATCCCTTCCAGGCGACGGCACAGCTTCGCGACGGCGTCCCGGTTGTGCTCGTCGAGCCTGAACGCCGAGTTGGACATCAGCGCCTGCTCGGCGAACAATCTCACCGCCTCATAGCGTGTGACGTCGACGCCTTCTGCCTCCTCAGGTACGTCGAACGGCGACACCACCAGGGTCGCCTCATATCCGAGGCCGAGGCTCTGCCGGCTCGTCGCCAAGATCCGCAAACCGGGCGCCCGGTCGAGAAGCATCGCCGCCAGCGTCGCGCACGCGTGGACCAGATGCTCGCAGTTGTCGAGGATGAGCAGGGCTCGCTTATCGCCGAGGAATTGCGCCAGCAGCTGCTCTGGACGATGCGCCGAACGATCCCGCAGGCCAAGGGCGGCCGCGATGATGCCGGCCAGCAGGCGGCCGTCACGCAACGACCTCACGTCGGCCAGCCACACCCCATCAGGAAAGGACCGGTCCACCTCGCGGCCGATCTTCAACGCCAGCCGCGTCTTGCCGACTCCGGCCACACCGGTGAGCGTCAGCAGCCGCGTGCCGGTCAGGAGGCGCTTGGCCTCCGACACCTCGCGATTGCGGCCGATGATCGCCGCCACACCAGCCGGCAGGTTTCCCTTCTTCTGCGGCGATGCCGTTCGTACCATGGTCAGACTCACCGCCTGCATCTCGAGGTAGAAACCACACGTCTTTGCCCTCGCCGTAGTCAGCGCTCGCGGGCACGACGGCCGCCGGTACGCGTTCCTTCGGCCGTCGCGGCGGGGACCTTGCCGGTATCACTCGTCCTGTGGCGGGGCGACGTGGTTGACGTACCAGGCGGCTACCTGGGTGCGTGAGGTGAAGCCGAGTTTCTCCAGGATGTGCTCGACGTGTCCTTCAGCGGTGCGCTGGGAGATGACCAGCCGGGCGGCGATGTCCTTGTTGCGGACGCCGTCGGCGATGAGCGCGGCCACCTCCAGTTCCCGCGAGGTCAGCCCTGACTGTGGCGGCGTGAGCGCCGATGCGGAGGTGGGCGCCGGCTCGCTCGATGGCTCGGTCTCGGACTCGGCCGGTTCGTTCAGGGCGAAGGCGATGGCCTGGTCGAAGGTGAGCTGCGCGCCCGCATCGACGGCCTTCTGAAAATCCTCTTCACTCAGGCGCGCGCGCACCGCCGATTCGCAGGCCTGGTGGGCGTCGTTGTAGGCGTGGAAGCCCTGCAGTGACACCTCCAGCAGGCGCCGCATCGTTGCGGCGGCGCCGATGAGGTGCGCGGCGTGTGCGTCGCGGCCTTGGGCGGCGGCGATCCATGCGAGGGACTCCACCGTCCATGCCGGACTGTAGCGGTAGCCGGTCGAGCGCTCCAGGCGCAGGCTGGCTTGGAACAGCGAGGCGGCCTGCTCCAACTCGCCCGCGCGCCAGCGTTCGACGCCCGCCGCCCACGTGCTCATCGAGATCTCCCCGCGCGCGCCTCCTGCCTCGGCGATGTCGCGGCAGCGGGCGAGCCAGCCGCCTGCGCGGGGATCATCGGCGAAGATCGCGGCCAGTGCCAGGTAGAACGCGGGCATGAACGCATCACGCAAGACCCTCGTAATCGGAATCTCGTCCAGGTTGTGCTCGTACCACTCCCGAGACGGATCGAGCAGGTCGACCGCGCCCTGGTAATCGCCCTTCATCAAGGTCAGCCGTCCCGACAGGAACCTTCCCATCGCCAATGCCTCGCCGCAGCCGCTGTGCCCGGCCAGGGACGTGCACTCCTCGATCAGCGGTTGCGCGGTAGCCTGCCTGCCCTGCATGAGGGCGAAGAGCACACCTGTGGCCAGCACGTCGAACCGCGCCCGAGGAGACATCCGCTGGTATGTGAGCAGGCGATCGAACCAGTGGCGGGCTTCGGCCGGGCCTCCGAAGAAGATCCAGTATCCGTACAGCGAGGTGAACATCCGGATCGCTTCTTCGATGCGCAGGTCGTCGCCGAGGCAGTGGTTCAGCGCGGTGCGCAGGTTCGGCAGTTCGGGGGCGATCGCGGCGAAGCACTCGACCTGGTCCGGGCCGAACCAGCGGGTCCTGTAGCGTTCGGCCAGAGCTTGGTAATACTCGGCGTGACGCCGCCCCAGCGCCGAGGTTGCCTCATCCTTGGTCAGCCGCTCGTGGCCGTATTGCCGCAAGGTCTCCAGAACCTGGTATCGCGAGCGCGTCCCGCAGGTCTGGCTGGTCACGATGGACTTCTCCGTCAACACGGCCAACAGCGGCAAAATGTCCTCACGGGCCAGCGGCTCGGCCGAGCAGACCTCCTCCGCCGCCGCCAAATCGAAACCGCCGGAAAACACCGACAGGCGCTCCCACAGGATCTGCTCCTGCGTGGAACACAAGTTGAAGCTCCACTCCACCGCCGCACGCAACGTCTGATGCCGCGGCAACGCGGTCCGATACCCCTGCGACAGGAAATGCAGCCGGTCATCGAGCCGATCGATGATCTGATCCAGCGACAACACCCGCAACCACACCACCGCCAACTCGATCGCCAGCGGGATCCCGTCCAGCAGCCGGCACAACCGCCCCGCCGCGACATGGTCGATGGAGATGTCGAACTCCGGCGCGGCGTTCCGCGCACGCTCCACCAGCAAAGCCAGCGCGTCGTACCGCGAGACGTCGTCCCCGGTAACGTCATCGCCGGCAGCGGGGAAGGACATCGGCGGCACGATGAACAACGTCTCACCCGGCACGCCCAGCGACTCACGACTGGTCGCCAGCACCTGCACCAGGGGCGCCACCGCGAGCAGGGTACCGGCCAGACGAGCGCAGGCGTCCACCAGATGCTCACAATTGTCCAAGATCAGCAGCAGCTGCTTGGACCGCAGGTATTCGATCATGCTCTCCGTCGACGGCTGAGGCACCTCCTCCTGCGTCCCCAAAGCCTCCGCGATGGCCACCGGCACCAGCCGCTCCTCCTGCACCGGGGCCAGCTCCACCAGCCACACCCCGTCAGGGAAAGCACGCTGTACCTGACCAGCCACATAGGTCGCCAGACGGGTCTTGCCCACCCCGCCTGTGCCCGTCAACGTCAGCAACCGGGTACCAGACAGAAGCTGCCTTACCGTGGCAATCTCCCGCCTACGGCCAATGATGTCGTTCATGTTGGCCGGAAGGTTGGCTTGGAGATGCTCGGCTACCGATCGACCCATAATGCCGAGTATGTCCCCCTGGCCTGCCCGAACATAACAAGCCTACGGTCCAGACTCGGCATGGACATGACCAAGGGATGGTCGCACGTCCGCAATGGCGCGGCGTGTCGCTTCGGCCGGACCGGTCACCTGGCACCGGGCCGCGCGGGGAGGCCGCAGGGCAGCTCGAACCAGACGACTTTGCCGGTGGCCGTGTACTCGACCCCCCAGCAGCAGGCGAGCACGTCCAGCAGGAACAATCCCCGGCCGCTCTCCTCGACAGGATCTGGCAGGCGCGTCTGCTCGGGAAGCGCCTGCTTCGAGCCGTGGTCTTCGACCTCACCGCGCAGCAGCCCGTCCGCCCAGGTCAAGGTGAGGCGGATCGGCTCTCGGCTCTGGTCGAGCGCGTTGGTGATCACCTCGGTGACGAGGAGTTCGGCTGTGGCGCCCTCGCCTGTGAGTCCCCACCGCCGTACGGTCGCCCCAGCCCGGTGCCGGGCCTCGGGAACCGAGGAGACGACCGGAGCGAAGGTCCATGACGCCGTGCGGCTGCCGCCTGCCCTACAGGGCCGATCCAGCAGGGCGGCAAGGCGCCGCCGACAGGACCGGCGGTCGCTGTCGCGAGCCGGCGCGGCCGGGACGGCGGGAACCGGTCTGGTCTCAACGCTCAAGCATGTATGTGCGGACATGACTCCCACCTCGGCTTTCAGGGTGCTTCTGGAAGTGCCTTAGATTTCCAGCGTGCGCCGACGGACCGTGGCGGGACATCCGGGGACATACTTGTCTACGTTTGCCTGACGTAGGTAGCGGGCGAGGTCGCGGGGCCAAAGTGACAGCAGTGCTGGTCGTGACTGCCGGCTCCTTACTGCATGGGGAACCCGATGGCGGGTGGCGAGGTGGACATCTTCGCGGGTTGCCGCTGGCAGGAAGACGGCGGAAGATGGCAGCCCACCGTCTTGGCTCGCTCCTGTCGTGGCAGAAGGATGGGCGTGCGGGCATTCGTTGGACCGGATGCAGGCGTCACACCCCATGCTGGGCGCTCCGCTCTCCCATGAGTGCGGGGCGTCCGGCAACCCCCCGGTTCTCGGCTATCGATGGCTGCGTGTGACGACTGGACCGCGCCCCATCGAAGTCACATCGGCGCGGGAGCCTCCGCCCTTGCCTCTCCTGGGCCCTCACCTCCGGCGCATCACCGCCGTACGGCTCTGTCGCCGGTCTGGCTCCACTACGTAGACCCGAGGCGTCGGAACCCGCATTTCCCCGGTTTTCTCCCATAACCCTGCGGCCGACGATGAAGACATGAGGGAAATCCGTACAGGTCACAGGAGCGAGGTGTGGGCCATGTGTCAGCATCGGCCTCGATGCCCGTCAGCGACCAGCTGCAGGCGGGAGGCGGCTCGGCTGGTGGTGTTCCACCCGGAACAGGGCTGGGGGCTGCTCTGCAACGGAGTGGTGGTCTTCGACGACACCGGTGAGCTTCTGCCGGACGGACGGTCCGTGCCCGCTTACCACGTCCTGCCTGAGCGGGCGAGATGAACCTGCTCGGCTGCGCTGGCCACATACCGGCTCGGGACAGGCCGGCAGTGTCGCACGGCGCCACACGCATCGATTCAGCACGCCCGGATCGTCTCCTTGCGCATATGCGTCAGGCCGTCCCTACTGACGCGCTCGCTGGCCGAACACACGTACCTACGATCCCAGTGGCCACTTCAGTCCCTGCACACTGAAGATCTGTCATTAGTGGAGGAGCCATGACCACGTCTTGCGACCGCGACGAGATGATGACCCTCGTGGAGAGGATGGAGCACCTCGTCGAGCACATGCACACCCAGCAGCGACAGTTCGTCACCGATGCCTCGCATGAGCTTGGCACACCTCTGGCCGGCCTCCGGCTGCAACTGGAGGAGGCGCGCATGCATCCCGGCCAGACCGACCTCGGTGAGCTCATCCACCACGCCCTACGGGAGGTGGACCGGATCCAGGAGATCATCGGCAATCTGCTGATGCTCGCCAGGCTGGACGCCGGCCCCGATGGTGCGCCCGAGCAGATCGAGGTGGCCGACTTCGTCGAGGAACTGGCCGGTAAGCGGAGCCAGGGCCTGCCCATCCGGCTGGACTTGGAAGAGGGACTGATCGTGGGCGGCCTCACCAGCACTCTCGCCCGCCTGCTGGACAATCTCCTGGACAACGCCGAACGGCATGGCGAAACGGCCGTGTGGGTGACCGTGAGCGGCGAGGAGGACGAGGTCGTGGTCACGGTCGACGACGACGGCCCGGGCATCTCGGTGCCGGACCGCGAGCGGATCTTCGATCACTTCACCAGGACCGACAGTGCGCGCAGCCGCCACCACGGCGGTGCCGGCCTCGGCCTGCCCATCGCCCGGGCGATCGCCCAGGCCCACTCCGGCACCCTGATCGCCCAGGGATCCGGCAGGGGAGGCGCCCAGCTCGTGCTGCGCCTGCCGCTGCTCGACGCGACCGAGGGGGCGGCCGCGTGAGGAGTCCTCGCCACGGTCGTGGCATGCCGGGCATGGTGATGCCGTGCCTGGCTCGCCATCTCACCTGAGCGGCACACCGTCCGTTCGCAAAGTGGGAGACGTTACTCCTGTTCGAGCTCGTATATCTTCCACGTCCACGTGCCGGCGTCCCATTCTGCGCAATGGCCGGGCCGCATGGCCAGCACCGCCTCCTGCAAACCGACCAGGCCGCGGACTTTGCGCCAGACATCGCGCAGGCACACGCTTTCGTAATCCTCGAAATCGTCTTCTTGCGGCGTGCTAGAGTAGAAGCCCCATTCGGCGTCGCAATAGTAATCGACACGGTGCAGTGCCATATGGTCGTGCAGAACATCGAAACTGACTATGGTGCAGGCCTCATGCGACTCGTCGAACGGCCAGCGGTGGGTAGAGTCCACGGGTCCTCCACGTGAAGTGCAAAGCCGGTCCAGCTCGATCGGGCATCCCCTTCGGCGATCCTCCAGAGCATTATCGGTTAAGCTCCGTTTCATCGCGCCCTCGGGCGGCATGGCCACACCTGCCGTGCCCTGGCCCGGACCCCACAGATTCGCTGGCTCTGGCAGGATCTCGTCGATGAATGGCCGATTATCTATCGAGCCAGGCCTGAATCGTTGGATAGAAAGATCGGGGGTGGGTTCGGAAGACGGCATCCGAACTATGATGAATAGCTGGAGCTAGCGTGACGGCAGGCATCTGTCCGGCTCGTCAGACCTAAGACTTAGATGGCAGATCCCCGCACCATCGCATACTCACACCGCCGTAAAGGCGCGCAGGAGGGACCGTGCTGACCGCGTTTACCCGGGCGTTC
>NZ_VCKX01000143.1 GCF_005889725.1 Nonomuraea zeae | reverse complement strand
CCCCCCGACCGCAGCACCCGCACGGGCCGCGGCGTGCCCGCCACCAGGCGCGATCCTCTCGGCGGCGGCGCCCCCGCCCCGAGACCCGGCCCTTCCCCGGGCGGGCCTCTCCCGCACGGGCTCCGTCGCGGGGAGCTCCCCGGTCAGGGCGCGGTTCGCCCAGCCGGCGGCGTCGGCGCCGTGCCCCTGGAGCAGGGCCGCCATCGCCTGGCGGGCCGCGATCCCGGCGGCGAGCAGCGGATCGCGCCCGGCGTGCGACCACGCGCTGCCGAGCTGCCTGACCGCCTCGTCCAGCCGCCCCGCCACCAGCGCCACCGAGCCCAGCGCGTAGTCGCGCACCGAGGGGTCCGCCGCCTGGGCCACCTGGGCGGCCAGCGTGCCGGCGTCGGCCGGCCGGCCCGCCTCCAGCAGGGCCTCCACCGCCTCGGCGATGAGCCGGTCCCGCTCGGGCCCCTCCTCGGTGAGCTGCACGGCCCGCGTCAGGCAGCCGCACGCGCTCGACCAGCGCCCGGCGGCGGTCTGGCGCCGGCCCACCCTGGCGACCTCGCGCACCAGGTCGGCGTCCACCTGGTCGGCGGCGGCCAGCCGGTGGTCCAGCCGGCGCGCCGCGTCGTCCACCAGGTCCGCGGCGACCAGGTGCAGCCCGCGCCGCGTGGCCGGGCCGAGATCGTGGTAGACGGCCGCCCTGACCAGCGGGTTCGGGAAGCCGAGCGACACCCCGGCGCCCGTACGCCACTCCACCAGCAGCTCCTCGCCCGCGGCCTGCTCCAGGGCGGGCAGCGGCTCGCTCAGCTGCGCCATCCGCGCCACCAGGTGCAGGGGCGCGGACGTGCCGAGCACGGCGGCGGCCGTCACCAGCCGCTGCGCCGGAGCCTCGCACCGGCCGAGCCGGTCGAGCACCTGGGTCGTGTAGGCGCGCGGCGCGGGCAGCGGGGCGTCCACGTCGGCCAGCGTCTCGGCGCGTACCTGCTGGAGCAGGGCGCGGGCGTGCAGGGGCACGCCTCTGGTGTGCCGTTGCAGGCGTTCGGCCGCCTGGGGCGTCAGCCGTACGGGACCGAGCCGGGCGCTCAGCGCCTGGAGGTCGCGCGCGCTGAGCCCGCTCAGCGGCAGCCGGAGCGCGGCGCTGCCGCGCAGCAGCCGGCGCAGGCCGTCGGGCAGCCTGGGATGGTCGCTCTCCCTGACGATCACGATGGCCAGCACCCGGTCGGCGCGCAGCCTGCGCAGCGCGAACGTCAGCGACTGCAGCGACGGCAGGTCCGCCCAGCCCGCCCCGTCGATCGCGATCACGACCGGCGCGGCCTGCTGCAGCTGGCCGAGCAGTTCGAGCACGGCCGCGCCGACCACCAGCGGGTCGCGCTTGGCCGGCGCGCCGGGCGCGGGCAGGCACGCCAGAGCCTCGGGTACGGGTTGCGCCTGCGCCCCGAGCTGACCCAGCACGCCATAGGGCAGCTCCGCCTCACCCTCCTCCCCGCTCACGTCGAGCACGATCGCGTTCTCGATGGCGGACAGGAACTCACCCGTCAGCGCGGTCTTGCCGATCCCGGCCGGGCCCTCCAGCACCACCAGGCTGGACCGGCCCTCGCAGGCGCGGCCGAGCTGGGCGTGGAGCACCGCCAGTTCACGGCTTCGACCGACGAACTGTTCGTCGCGGGAGCGCTCGGGTCCGTTGCGGAAGGCGCGGGCTGCCATCGGACTCACCCCCCTGGCCAAAGTTCATCGTGTGCCTTGGTCCGGCGACCGTCCAGTGTCCGGTTGACCCGAGTCAGCTCATCCCGTCATTAGGGATTGGCCCCAGGGTTATCCCCAGGGCGTTCCCTGATGCTCCCGGCAAAGCTCGTTCATAGCGTCCGAAGTGGACGAATGCCCCAAAACGCCGGGAGAACATCATGCCGTCCTACATCGCAGAGGAGCAGCGGGGTACGGAAGCACGGATTCTCAACGTGCTGTTCCCCACGATCCTCCAGGGCCTCCAGCTGACTCACCAGGCAGCAGAACAGTTCGGCGCACGTCCGCAACAAGCGCAACAGCTGCCGATGGGCCCGCGGATGGAGCACCGGCCCATGGAGTACCTGCCGCAGCAGCAGCGCCATCTCATGCCTGAGACCTACAACCAGCTCGCCGGCGACCGGTCCTTCCTGGACGTCGCCGCCGTCCTCATGCCGGTCGTGCAGGCCATCATCCCGCCGCTGGTGGAGCAGCTCCTCTCGTTCGGCCCGCCCAAGTCGGACACCGACCAGAACGAGGAGGACCGCTTCCTGCAGTTCGTGCCACAGCTCATCGGCACCGTCACGCCGATCATCATGCAGGTGCTGCCGGGCCTGCTGCAGACCATGCACGGCGCCCGCGCCCAGCACCCCGTACGCGTCACCGACCGGGAGCTGAACCAGCGCTACTTCGGCCCCATCCTCCAGGCGACGCTGCCCGCGATCGTCTCGCAGCTGCCCGAGCTGCTGGCCATCGTGCACGGCGACCAGCGCGCACCCGTCCGCTTCGAGCGGATGCCGGGACGCGGCCTCATCCAGCTCATCAGGATCAGCAGGAACGACCTCGTCAACGCCCACCGGCTGCGCGACGGCGACGTGGTCTACCTGACCGAGACCCCCGCGCCTCCGGGCACCACCGAGATCCGGATCAGCATGGCCCCGCACGGCCTGTGGTGGAAGGGCATCCAGGTCACCGACGACAGCGACCGGCAGATCTGCTTCGTCGAGACCGAGGGCGAGACCTACGCCAGCTTCGACTCCAGGTCCGTGCAGACCGGCGGCAGCATCGTGCTGTGGAAGGCCAAGATGTTCGGCATCCACACCCCGATGTACGTCATCCCCACCGGGGACCTGTCGCCGGACGCCAAGTGCTTCAACTTCCACTGGGCCGCGGACTGATGGCCGGGCCCACGCTGCGACTCGGCAGCAGAGGGGAAGAGGTCAGGCGGCTCCAGGAGCTGCTGCGGGCCCGTGGCTACCGCGTGCAGAGCGACGGGTACTTCGGCGGCTCCACCTACGGAGCCGTACTCAACCTGCAGCAACGCGAGGGGATCCCGGCGGACGGAGTGGCCGGCCCCAGCACGTGGCAGGCACTCGGCCAGGCTCCGCAGGCCATGACCGCACGGCCGCCGGCGACGGCGCCGGGGGAGCGGGCCGAGTGGAACGTCATGATCTACATGGCGGGCAACAACAACCTGTCCGACGCCGCCGGGCGCGACCTGGAGGAGCTGCGCGCCGTCCAGTCGTACAACGGCGTGCGGGTCACCGCCTTCGTCAAGCGGCAGAACACCGCGGGGCGCGCCCAGCACATGGAGGTCAGCCCCGGCGGCGCCCCGGACCTGATCGAGGAGCTGCGGGCCCCGGTCGACTCGGGCAACCCCCAGACGGTCCTGGACTTCGTCCGCTGGGCCACCAGACGCGCCCCCGCCAGGCGGTACGCGCTGGTGATCTGGAACCACGGCGGCGGCTGGACCCCCGACGACCTCGACCAGCTCTACACCCAGGTCCGGGGCCGCTCGGTCAGGCGCGACATCGAGTCAGGATACGTACGGCGCTCACCTCGGATGACGGCCGACGGGGAGCCGGCCTACTCCGAGCTGACCCGGCTGGCGGAGACCCCGGAGATCACCAAGGCCGTGTTCACCACGTCCCTGGCCGAGGTGCTCAAGCTGCCCGACGCCCAGGAGCGCGCGATCGCCAGTGATGACGGCACGCTGCACTCGCTGGACACCATCGAGCTGTGCAACGTCATGCGGCGCGTCCACGAGGAGCTCGGCCGGCCGATCGACCTGCTGGGCATGGACGCCTGCCTCATGAGCAACCTCGAGGTCTGCTACGAGCTGCGCGAGCACGTCGGCACCGTGGTGGGCTCGGAGGAGCTCGAACCCAACGAGGGCTGGCCGTACACCGAGATCCTGTCCGCCATGGCCGCCAACCCCCGCATGGACGCGCGGGAGCTCGGGCGGATCATCGTGGAGGAGTATCTCAAGTCCTACCGCGGCACGCGCCAGACCGTCACCCAGTGCGCGGTCGACGTCACGCGGATCGAGGAGTTCATGCGCGAGTTCGAGACGCTCGCGGGCGGCCTGCGCCGGCAGGTGGAGGTCAACAGGTCCGTTGTGGACAGCGTCCAGTCGGTCTCCACCCGCTTCCACGTCGACCGGTCGCTGGTGGACCTGCGCACGATGTGCCTGGCGCTGGTCGCCGACTCGCGGACCGACCCGACGCTGGCCTCGGTGGCCGACAAGCTCCTCGCCATCCAGGCGCCGGGCGGCTTCGTGATCCAGGAAGGGCACCAGGGCGACAAGGTCGAGGGGTGCGGCGGGCTCAGCGCGTACTTCCCGATGGAGCGCACGATCTCGCGCTACTACGCCGACCTCCAGCTCGCCCAGCACACGGACTGGGATGAGTTCCTCAGGGAATACGGGAACGCGCGTACCATCAGGCGTTAGGAGGCCACACGCCGGCGATCCGCCGGCGCCGCTGGGGCTATTGCGGCCCGGGACCGGCCGCAATAGCCCCTACCTTTGACCCATGGATCCCCTCATCAGCCGCAAGGCGCTCAATCGGGCCACGCTGGACAGGCAGCTGCTGCTGCGCCGCACCGGCCGGTCCGTGACCGAGGTCGTGGAGCACCTCGGCGGGCTGCAGGCGCAGACCCCGCACACCTGGTACACCGGCCTGTGGACCCGCATCGAGGGCTTCAAGCCGGCCGACGCCGCCGACCTGCTGCTCTCCCGCGACCTCGTACGCGTCGCCCTCCAGCGCTCCACCATCCACCTCGTCACCGCCCGCGACTGCCTGGCCATGCGGCCGCTGCTGCAGATCGTCACCGAGCGCGGCACCAAGGGCGCCTTCGGCAAGAAGCTGGCGGGCGTGGACCTGGAGGAGCTGGCGGCGGCCGGGCGGGAGCTGCTGGAGGGGCGGCCGATGACGTTCGCCGACCTGGGGCGGGCGCTGGCCGAGCGGTGGCCGCGGCACGACCCGCACGCGCTCGGCCAGGGCGTGCGCTGGCTGGTGACGCTGGTGCAGGTGCCGCCGCGCGGGCTGTGGGGCAAGAGCGGGCCGGTCGCGCACACGAGCGCGGAGTCCTGGCTGGGCTTCGAGACGCCGCCGATGACGCCGGCCGAGCTGGTGCGGCGCTATCTCGCGGCGTTCGGGCCCGCGTCGGTGATGGACGTGCAGACGTGGTCGGGCCTGACGCGGCTGGCCGAGGTGGTGGAGCCGATGGACCTCGTCCGCTTCAGGGACGAGTCGGGCCGGACGCTGTACGACCTGCCGGACGCCGTACGCCCGCCGGAGAACGTCCCCGCGCCGGTGCGGCTGATGTACGACTTCGACAACCTGTTCCTGTCGTACGCCGACCGCTCCAGGGTCATCACCGAGACCGGGCTGGCCGCGCTCCAGGGGTTCATGGGCACCAACGTGGTGCCGCGCGCCATCCTCGTGGACGGTTGCGTCGCCGGGGACTGGACGGTCACCAGGGCCAAGGGCACCTCGACCCTCAACCTCCACCAGTGGGCGCCGATCGCCGTCCTGGACGAGGCCGAGGCGGAAGGGCGGCGGCTGCTGGAGTTCCTGGCTCCGGACGACAAGCACGAGATCGCCGTCTTCGACCGCCCTTCGAAGTCCTGACCCGGGTTGTGCAGTGCAGAACGCGGTGTTGCAGAGAACCCAGGTAAATGACGTATTTTGGGCTACGTGTCCGAACGTAACCAGTCCGCCTCGCTCAGACGTGCTTTGACCGTGCTGGACCACGTTCGCGAGCACTCCGGCCTGTCGCTCACGCAGCTCGCCGAGGGCGTCGGCCTGTCCAAGAGCACCGTGCTGCGGCTGACCGCGCCGCTCGTCGAGTCCCGGCTGCTCGAACGCGACCGGAAGAGCGGCGTCTACCGGCTCGGCCACGGGACGGTGCAGCTCGGGCAGGCGTACCTGGCCATGCTGGACCTGCGCTCCGTCGCGGCCGAAGAGTCGCACCGGCTGATGAGCGAGGTCCGCGAGACCGTCCATCTCGTCGTGTACGACCCGCCGCACGTCGTCTACATCGACAAGGTGGAGAACGAGGCGAACGTCCGGATGGCCTCGCGCATCGGCAGCCGCGGCCCCGCGCACTGCACCGCGGTCGGCAAGGCCATCCTGGCCTGGCAGCCCGAGCAGGCCGTCGCCGAGCTGGCGCTGGAGCCGAGGACCAAGCACACGATCACCGACCACGAACGGCTGCGCGCCGAGCTGAGGAACATCAGGCGCCGCGGCTACGCGGTGGACGACCGCGAGAACGAGCCCGAGGTGCGCTGCGTGGCCGCGCCGATCTTCAATCACAACGACGCCGTCACCGCCGCCATCTCCGTCTCCGGGCTCACCTCGCGGATCACCGCCGCGCGCGTGCGCGAGCTGGGGCCGCTGGTGGCGGGGGCGGCGGCGCGGATCTCGAGAAAGCTGGGTAGCCCGAGCCGATGACCGACCTGGTGACCTTTGGCGAGACCATGGCGCTGTTCGGCGCCCGGCGAACCGGGCCGCTGCGCTTCGCCCGCGACTTCGACCTGGGCCTGGGCGGCGCCGAGTCCAACGTCGCGATCGGCGTTGCCCGGCTGGGGCACGACGCGACGTGGGTGGGCCGGGTCGGGGCCGACGAGTTCGGCGACCTGATCCGCTCGACCCTCACGGGCGAGGGTGTGGACGTGCGGGCCGTCCAGGACCCGGACGCGCCCACCGGGCTGATGATCAAGGGCCGGCGCACGGCCGACCTCATCGACGTGCGCTACTACCGCAAGGGCAGCGCGGGCTCGCGGCTCTGCCCGGCCGACCTGGACCCAGCCCTCATCAGGTCGGCCCGCGTGCTGCACGTCTCCGCGATCACACCGGCGCTGTCCGGCACGGCGCGCGAGGCCGTACGGCACGCGATCGCGCAGGCGCGGGCCGCCGGGGTGCTGGTCTCGTTGGACGTCAACTACCGCAGGGCGCTGTGGACGGCCGCGGAGGCGGGGGCGTGGCTGCGGGAGACCATCGGCGACGTGGACGTGCTGTTCGCCACCGAGGCGGAAGGGCGGCTGGTCGCCGCGGCCGAGGGCGCCGAGGAGCTGGCCAAGGCGCTGGCGGCGCTGGGCCCGCGGCACGTGCTGGTCAAGTTCGGCGCCAAGGGCGCCATGGAGCTGACGGACGGCGTCGTACGCCGGGCGGAGCCGTACGACGTGACCGAGGTCGACTCCGTCGGCGCGGGCGACGCGTTCGCGGCCGGCTGGCTGGCGGACTGGCTGGCCGGCGCGGAGCCGGAGCAGCGGCTCAGCACGGCGTGCGCGGCGGGCGCGTTCGCGGTGACCTCCCAGGGCGACTGGGAGAGCCTGCCCCGGCGGGCCGACCTGAGCCTGCTGCGGCAGCCCGCCGACGGCGTGAGCAGGTGATCGCGCAGGCCGGCGGCAGGTGATCACGAGGGCCGGGGTGCGGGAGTTCGATTGTCAAACGGTTGTGTCTCACTGCAACCCGTAGCATGTGCTCATGAAACGTGCCCTGGGAGAGCTCGAGTCCACGATCATGGACAGGATGTGGTCCTATCGCCGGCCCGCGTCCGTCCGTGACGTGCTCGAAGACCTTCGCAAGGAGCGCGAGATCGCCTACACCACCGTCATGACCGTGATGGACAAGCTCCACACGAAGGGCCTGCTCAGGCGCGAGCCGGTGGGCCGCGCCTACGTCTACGAGCCGGTCTCCTCCAAGGAGGCCTACACCGCCGAGCTGATGCGGCACGCGCTGGCCGCCAGCGGCAACCAGGCCGCCACCCTGGTCCACTTCCTGGAGCGCCTGACTCCCGAGGAGGCCACCGCGATGGAGGCCGCCCTTCAGGTCTTCCCCCCGAAGGGCCGCGGCGCGTAGACGGATCTTTGCCCGTTTCCGCTCAGGGCTTGAGGACCCGCGGGGATAACTCGTCCGGGGGAAGGAACGGTGCGATGACCGACGTTTCCGGCACGGGCTCCCAGCCGAACGACCAGCGCAAAGTGCTCACCAATCGGCAGGGACACCCGGTCTACGACAACCAGAACCAGCGCACGGTCGGGCCACGCGGGCCCGCGACGCTGGAGAACTACCAGTTCCTGGAGAAGATCAGCCACTTCGACCGGGAGCGCATACCCGAGCGCGTGGTGCACGCGAGAGGCACCACCAGCTACGGCTTCTTCGAGGCGTACGGCAAGCTCGGCGACGAGCCGATCAGCCGGTTCACCAGGGCCAAGCTCTTCCAGGAGGCCGGCAGGCGCACCGACGTCGCCCTGCGGTTCTCCACGGTGATCGGCGGGCGCGACTCCGCGGAGACCGCCCGCGACCCGCGCGGGTTCGCGATCAAGTTCTACACCGAGGACGGCAACTGGGACCTCGTCGGCAACAACCTGGCCGTCTTCTTCATCAGGGACGCGATCAAGTTCCCCGACGTGATTCACTCGCTGAAGCCGGATCCGGTCACGTTCCGGCAGGACCCGAACCGGATCTTCGACTTCATGTCGCAGACGCCCGAGTGCCTCCACATGATCGTCAACCTGTTCAGCCCGCGTGGCATCCCCGCCGACTACCGGCACATGCAGGGGTTCGGCGTGAACACCTACAAGTGGGTCAACCGGCAGGGCGAGACGTTCCTGGTGAAATATCACTGGATGCCCAAGCAGGGCGTCCGGAGCATGACCGAGGCGGACGCGGCGGCCGTCCAGGCGCACGACCTCGGGCACGCCACCAAGGACCTGCACGACGCGATCGAGCGCGGCGACTACCCGGAATGGGAGCTGCTGGTCCAGCTCATGAGCGACGGCGAGCATCCGGAGCTGGACTTCGACCCGCTGGACGACACCAAGGTGTGGCCCGAGAACGAGTTCCCCGCCCGGCCGGTCGGCCGCCTGGTGCTCGACAGGAACGTGGAGAACCAGTTCGCCGAGAACGAGCAGTCCGCGTTCGGCACCGGGGTGCTCGTGGACGGGCTCGACTTCTCCGACGACAAGATGCTGGTCGGCCGGACGTTCTCCTACAGCGACACGCAGCGCTACCGGGTCGGGCCCAACTATCTCCAGTTGCCCGTCAACCAGGCCAGGAACGCCGCCATCCGCACCAACCAGCGTGACGGCCAGATGACGTACTTCGTCGACACCGCCGGCGAGGACCCGCACATCAACTACGAGCCCTCGCTGCGCGACGGTCTGCGGGAGGCCGAGTACCCGCACACCGACGAGCTCGGCCCGGAGATCTCCGGCCGGCTCACCCGCAAGCGCATCCCGCGCACCAACGACTACGTCCAGCCCGGCCAGCGCTATCTGCTGATGGAGCAGTGGGAGCGCGACGACCTGGTGCTCAACCTCGTCACCGCGCTCAAGCAGTGCGACCGGCGCATCCAGGAGCGGATGGTCTGGCACTTCCTGCTCGCCGAGGACGAGCTCGGGCTGCGGGTGGGCGAGGGCCTCGGCATCACCCCGGACGACGTGGCCTCGCTGGAGCCGCTGAAGAGCCAGGATCTCACCGAGGAGGACCGCAGCAGGCTGGCCAAGCTCGGCAGGAACGGCCCGCGCGACGTGGAGGGGCTGAAGATGACCCACTGCGTGCCCAACGAGCGGGCCGCGCACGCCGCGGGCTGATCCTCCGCTTTACGTCCGGGCCTCCTGGGGGGAGGCTCGGAGTGAGGGAGATGGTCGTTATGGAGTACAAGCAGTGGAACGTGCAGATCTGGATCAGCGAGGACGACGAGGACGCGCTGACCACGGCCACGGCGGTGCTGTTCACTCCGGACGGCAAGCGTCACGAGAGCGTGGCGCACGCCCGGCGCAATCCCGGTGACCGGCCCGTGCCCGGGATCGGGGACGAGCTGGCCGCCGGCCGGGCGCTGTCCGACCTGGCGGCGAAGCTGATCGAGGACGGCGCGGAGGACGTGGCCCAGCTCACCAGCCCCGCCTGAGCCTAGAGGAGACCGGCGGCCGCCAGGAGCTTGCCGATCCGGCCGGTCTCCTCGTCGTTCAGCGGGATCTGCGGCAGCGCGGTGACCGGGCAGTCGATGACGCCGCGCAGGTGCAGCGCGGCCTTGAACGCCCCGAGGCCCGCCGAGCTGCCGCCCATGCGCGCGCCGCCGACCGTGACGATCTCGAACAGCCTGACCAGGCGCTCCTGCTCGCTCCGCGCGGCCTCCCAGTCGCCGCGGGCCGCGCAGCGGTACAGCTCGACGTACCCCTGCGGGTCCACGTTGCCCAGCCCGGGGACCACGCCGTCGGCGCCCATCCACAGCGCCGAGTCCACGGTCACCTCGGAGCCGGTGAGCACGCTGAACGGCTCCTCCCGCCCGAGGATCACCGCGCGCAGCCCGCCGTCGTCGCCGCTGGAGTCCTTCACCCCGGCCAGCACGCCCTCGGCCGCGAGGCCCAGCAGCAGCTCCGCGCTCAGCTTGGTGTGCACGGAGACCGGCAGGTCGTAGGCGTAGAGCGGCAGGCCGCCACGGGCGGCGATGGTCCTGAAGTGGGTGCGGATCTCGTCAGGGTGCGTACGCGTGTAGAACGGCGCCGTCGCCACCAGCCCGGACACGCCCGCCTCGGCCGCGACGCGCACGTGGTCGAGCACCCGGGGCGTCGTCATGTCGATCACCCCGGCCAGCACCGGCACCTGCCCGCCCACGTGGCCGACCACGGTGTCCAGCACCACCCGCCGCTGCGCGTCGGTCAGGTACGCCACCTCCGACGACGACCCCAGCACGAACAGCGCGTCCACCCCGCCTTCGACCAGATGATCGATCAGCCGGACGAGCGAGGCGGCGTCCACCTCGTAGTCAGGCGTCAAAGGGGTGCAAACCGGGGGAATCACTCCGGTCAATTTCGGCGTCGCGGACCCGGCGAAATTAGCAGTCGTCATGCGCGCTCCTGGATCAGTTCGAGGTCGGTCGCTCCCGCCACCACCGGGTGGTGGCAGTGGAACAGGTGGTCGTCGTCGCTCCGGGCCGCGGGCCAGCCGGCGGCGCACAGGTCGTCCGCCCGCCAGCACCGCGTACGGAACGGGCACCCGCTCGGCGGCCTGGTGGCCGAGGGCACGGCGCCCACCAGCGGGATCGGGTTGATCGGCGAGATCAGCCCGGGCGTCGCCGAGAACAGCGCCCGCGTGTACGGATGCCGCGCGCCCAGCGGCACGGCCTGCGCCGGCGTCTGCTCGACGATCCGGCCCAGATACATGGTGACCACACGATCGCTCATCCTGCGCACCGTCTGGATGTCGTGCGAGACGAACACCAGCGCCAGCCCGAGCCGGTCCTTCAGATCGAGCAGCAGGTTGAGTATCTGGGCGCGGACCGACACGTCGAGCGCGCTGGTGGGCTCGTCGGCGATGACCAGGTCGGGTTCGAGCGCCAGCGCCCTGGCCACGGCCACGCGCTGGCGCTGGCCGCCGGAGAGCCGGCCGGGCAGCGCGTCGGCGACGCCCGAGGGCAGGCCGACCAGGTCGAGCAGCTCGCGTACGCGGGCGTCGCGCTGGGCGGGGGTGCCGCGCCCGTGCACGTTGAGCGGGTCGCGCAGCACCTGCCTGACGGGCAGCCGCCGGTTGAGCGCCGTCGACGGATCCTGGAAGATCATCCCGACGCTCGACCCGACCAGCGCGCGCCGCTCGGACTCCCGCAGCGCCCACAGGTCCCGGCCGCGGAAGGTGACCGTGCCCGAGGTCGGCCGCTGCAACCCCACCAGCACCTTGGCCAGCGTGGACTTGCCGCACCCCGACTCCCCCACGATCCCGACCGTCTCCCCGGCCGCGATCGTGAGGTCCGCGCCGGTCAGCGCGTAGACGCGGTCGCGCGAGAACACCCCGCCCGAGCGCGCCTTGTGCACCACGTGCACGTCCTTCAGCTCAAGCACGCTGCTCACTCCTCACCAGGGCGATCGCGGGACGGTGGCAGGCCACCGCGTGCGTGGCGTCCCCTGCCAGCACCGGAGTCTCGGTACGGCACACGTCCGCGGCCATCGGGCACCGGTCGGCGAACCTGCACCCGGCGGGGAAGTCCGCCGTCGACGGCACCACCCCGCGGATCTGCGTCAGCCGCTCGGCCCCCGACTCCAGCGACAGCACCGAGCCCAGCAGGCCCCGGGCGTAGTGGTGGGCGGGCGCGCCGACCAGCGCCGCCGTGACGCCGGTCTCGACGATCTGGCCGCCGTACATGACGACCACGCGGTCGGTGACGTCGGCGACCAGCGCGAGGTCGTGCGAGACGAGGATCAGCGCGAAGCCGAGCTCCTCGCGCAGCCGCAGCAGCAGCTCGATGACCTGGGCCTGGACGGTCACGTCGAGCGCCGTGGTGGGCTCGTCGGCGACGATCAGCTTGGGTTCCCGCGACAGCGCCATCGCGATCAGCACCCGCTGCCGCTGCCCGCCCGACAGCTCGTGCGGGTAGGAGGACAGGGTGCGGCGGGCGTCGAGGCCGACGAGCTCCAGCAGCTCGGCGGGGCTGCGCCGGCCGCCGCGCCGGGTGAGCTGCTTGAGCTGGGCCTTGATGGTCATGGCCGGGTTCAGCGAGGAGAGCGCGTCCTGGTAGATCATCGCCATCTCGTGACCGAGCAGGCGGCGGCGGGCGCCGCGCGACTCCGCCAGCAGCTCCCGCTGGTCGAATCGCACGTGACCGCTGACGCGGGCGCCGCGCGGCTGCAGGCCCATGATGGTCAGCGCGGTCAGCGACTTGCCGCAGCCCGACTCGCCCACCAGGCCGAGCACCTCGCCCGGGCGCACCTCGAAGCCGATCCCGTCGACGACATCGACGGTCGCCGACCCCGCGAGGCGGCCCTCACCTGTGGGAAACCCGATCCGCAGCCGCTCCACCGACAGGATCGGCGGGCCCTGCGGGAGCGGCCGGGCGCGTTCCGCCAGCCGCTGCGCGGCCTCGGCCAGGCCGGGCAGCTCGACGATCTCGCCGGTGCCGGGCCGGGCCTGCTCGAAGGCGTCGTCCTTCTTCGGCGCCGGCTTGCCCGCTGCCGGGGCGGCCCAGACGTCGGAGACGCCTTCCGACAGGATGTTCAGGGCGAGCACGGTGATCAGGATCAGCAGTCCGGGGAAGACCGTGGCCCACCAGCCGCCCAGCAGCACCAGGTTCTTGCCGTCGGCGATGACGCTGCCCCAGGAGGGGTTCGGGGGGCGTACGCCGGCGCCGATGAACGACAGCGACGCCTCGAAGACGATCGCGTCGGCCACCATCACCGTGCAGAACACCAGCACGGGGGCCGCGCAGTTGATCGCGACGTGCCTGATGAGGATGTGCGGCGTGCGGGCGCCGATGATCCGCTCGGCGGCGACGTAGTCCTCCCCGTACTGGGCGATCACGTTGGCCCGCACGACCCTGGCCACGGACGGCATGTAGAGGAAGGCCATGGCCATGACCAGCACCGGGATGCTGCCGCCGAACACCGCCACCAGCACCGCGGCCAGCGCGATGCCAGGGAAGGCCATGATCACGTCGAGCACGCGCATGAGGGTCTCGTCCACGGCCTTGCGCGAGGTGGCCGCGACCGCGCCGACGACCGCGCCGGTCACCAGGGCGAGCCCGGTCGCGCCGAGGCCGATGATCAGAGACCAGCGGGCGCCGGACAGGAGCCTGGACAGGATGTCGCGGTTGGCGCTGTCGAGGCCCATCCAGTGCGCGGCCGACGGGCCGCCGCCCGCGGCCTCCTGGAAGTACGGCGAGTGCGGCGCGATCCACGGCGCGAGCAGCGCGGCCAGCACGACCACCGCGATGATGCCGACCGAGACCCAGGACATGGGCTTCAGCCGGCGGAAGGCGACGCCGGGCCGCGACAGGCGCTCCGTCAGTCCACGTCTCATGCGGCACTCCTGAGCCGGGGGTTGACCAGCAGGTAGAGGACGTCCACCACCAGGTTGACGACCATGAAGCCGACCGCGATCGTGAGCACCACGCCCTGGACCACGGCCGGGTCGCCGTCGCGCACCGCGTTGATCATGAGCTGCCCCATGCCGGGCAGGCCGTAGATCGTCTCGATGACCACGGTGCCGCCGATCAGATGGCCGATGCGCAGGCCCAGCACGGTCAGCGGGTTGATGAGGGCGTTGCGCAGCACGTTCCTGCCGACGACCACGATCGGCGGCAGGCCGCTGCCGATCGCGGTGCGCACGTAGTCCCGGTCCAGCTCCTCCACCATCGACGTACGGATGATGCGGGTGAGCTGGGCGGCGATCGGCAGCGACAGCGACAGGGCGGGCAGCGTCATCGACTGCAGCCAGCCCGTGACCGAGTCCGCCGGGTTGATGTAGCCCCCGGTCGGGAACAGGCCCTCGCCGACGGCCAGCCACTGGATCATCAGCAGCGCCAGCCAGAACGCCGGAGCCGCCACGCCGATCAGCGACACCATCCGGATCACCTGGTCGGGCCAGCGGTCGCGGAACAGCGCGGCCGTCACGCCGAGCAGCAGCGCGAGCACCACCGCCACGGCCAGGCCGAGCAGCGTGAGCTGCAGCGTCAGCGGCAGGGCGGTCATCACCGACTCGATGACCGGCTTCTTCGTGAGCACGCTGGTGCCCATGTCGCCCTGCGCCAGATCCGCGACGAAGCGGACGTAACGCAGCGGCAGCGGGTCCAGCAGGCCGTTCTCCAGCTGGAACTGGTGGATCTGCTCGGGGGTCGGGTTCGCGCCCTGGAAGTAGGCGTACTCCGGTTTGCTGCCGGAGAAGCGCATCACGATGAACACGAACGCGACCACGCCGAGCACCAGCGGGATCAGGATGAGGAGCCGCCGCAGCAGCATCCTGGCGACGAGCGTCATGTGCGCTTGGCCTGCAGCAGGTTGATGCCCGGGTAGGGCTGGGCGCGGATGCCGGACAGCTTCTTCGGGTCCCAGGCGGTCATCAGCTCGTTGTGGACGACCGGGTAGAGGATGGCCTGCTCGGCGACCAGATCAAGATAGGCGTGGATGAGCTCGGTCTTCCTGGCCTGGTCGGTCTCCTTGCCGGCCTCGTCCATCATCGCGAACAGCTTCTCCGCGTCCTTGCTGCCGTCCCAGTGGCTGTACTTCATCCACAGGCCGCCCGGCACGTAGTTGTAGTGCAGGATCAGGTCGGCGTCCATGCCGAACTGGTTGGGGTTCGAGGCCGCGGCGACCACCTGGTAGTCCTGGAACTGGTCCATCTTGGTGAAGAGCGCCGCCGTGTCCTGCGGCTCCAGCGTGGTCTTGACGCCGATGGCCTCCCACGAGGCGGCGATCGTCGGCAGGCAGTCGGCGATCCAGCTCACGTTGACGGCCATGAGGTTGATCGTCAGGTTGCTCACGCCGGCTTCCTTGAGCAGCGCCTTGGCCTTCTCCGGGTCGTAGTCGTAGACGACGGAGGCCCGCTTGTGGTCGGGGTGGCCCTCGTTGAGGAAGGAGCTGGAGGCCGTGCCGTGGCCCTTGAGCGCCACGTCGATCATCTTCTGCTTGTCGATCGCGTAGTGCAGGGCCTGGCGCACCCGTACGTCGTCGAAGGGCTTGGTGCCGGTGTTGAACATCAGGAACATGTGGTTCATGCCCTTGCCGCCCTCGACCGTCAGGCCCTGCTGCTTGAGCTGCTCGACGTTGGCGTACGGGATGTTGTCGGCGATCTGCGCCTCGGCGGAGCCGCCGGAGATCTTGGCCACCCGGGCGGCGGCGTCCACGATCGTCAGCCAGTTCATCTTCTTGACCGTGGCCGGGCGCGGGCCGTTGTAGCCGTCGAACGCCTCGAAGGAGGTGTTGGACTTGGGGTTGTGCGCGGTCTGCCGGTACGGCCCCGAGCCCACCGCCTTGCCGCCCTTGGCCTGGTCCCACGCCCCCGCCTGGCTGAACACGTGCTTCGGCATGATCTTGGCGATGGTCAGCCTGGGCGCGGCGTCGGGGAAGGCGAACTTGAAGACCAGCTCCACGCTCCGGTCGTCGACCTTCTTCACCTCCTTGAGCCAGGACTTGAAGAAGTTGCCGGTCAGGACGTTGTCGGGGCCTAGGATCCGCTCGAACGTGAAGACCACGTCGTCGGCGGTGACGGGCTGCCCGTCGTGCCACTTGGCGCCCTCTCTGAGGGTGAACTTCCACGAGGTCGCGTTCAGGTCCGTGGGCAGCGCGGTGGCCAGCGCCGGGTACGGCTCCCGCGTGATGGGGTCGGTGTCGAGCAGCCCTTCGTAGACGTGGCTGATGCCGGCCATCGCGAAGGCCGACGCCGTCTGGGTCGGGTCCCAGCTCTGGTCGTTGCCGTATCCGATCACGGCGGTGATCAGGTCCTTGTTGGATCCGGCGCCGACCGAGCCGGTCGAGGCCGGGCCGCCTGAACAGGCGGAGAGGGTGGCCGCGATGAACGCCGCCGCACCCGTCGCTCCGCTGTAACGCAGGAAGTCGCGGCGACTGAACTCAGAGCTCACGGGTTCCTCCTGGGGGTGAGTGCAGCGGCGCTGCACTTTGTGCGGCTGAGGGTAGAACGTGGGACATCCCATGTCCTATCTTGTGCGTAAGGTGGACGCTAGATGCCGGGCCCGCTTGAGGTCAACAGGAGATTTCCGGAATGTTACGCAAGTGCCTACTAGAGAGGGATTCTTCATGACCGCTGTCCCGCGTCCGGCACGCCCCAGCCGTGCCGTCGAGGCCCAAGAGGGTGTCAAGGACCTGATCGTCCGGCGCGGGCTGGTGGCGGGAGATCCGCTGCCCACCGAGTCGGAGCTCATGGAAGAGCTCCAGGTCAGCCGAAACTCGGTCAGGGAGGCGCTCAAGGCGCTCCAGGCCGTCGGCATCGTGGACATCCGCCACGGGTTCGGCATGTTCGTGGGCCGGATGTCGCTGTCGGGGCTGGTGGACGAGCTGGCCTTCCACAGCCGCATCACGCTGCAGAACGGCATGAACCACCTGGTGCACCTCATCGAGATCCGCGAGATCCTGGAGAGCGGGCTCGTGGAGCGCCTCATCGAGCTGGGCCGGGAGGTCGACCTGAAGGCGGTCGCCGACGTGATCGCCAGGATGGAGGCCGAGGCGCAGGCCGGCATGGTCTCGCCGGAGACCGACCGCCTCTTCCACGACCTCCTCTACCGGCCGCTCGGCAACCCTCTCGTGAGCCAGCTCCTGGGGGCGTTCTGGGACGTGTACCACCAGCTGCGCGACCGGCTCGGAGAGCCGGACGAGCCGCCCGGCGACGTCGTCAAGCGGCACCGGGACATCTACACGGCCGTGCTCGCGGGCGACCGGGACGCCGCCGTGGCCGCCGTGCACGCCCACTTCGAGGGCGTGCGCAACCGCGTGGCCAGGATCCACGGCTGACCCTGGCCGGCTGACCCTGCCCGGCGGCCCTCAGGGTCAGCCCGGCCAGCGTTCGACCCGGCGCCAGTGCTCGCGCCAATCGGCGTACCAGTGGGCGAACCAGGGGTGCGCTCCGGCCAGCGGCATGATGTACGCGACGGTCTCCAGGTAGTAGCGCCGCTGGAACCGCCACGGCATCCGCTGCAGCTGCTGCACGTTGCTCACCCGGTCGGCGAGCTTCACGAGCACGGCCTGGGGCGGCGCCTTGACGAGAGAGGCGAGATAGTCGGCCTTCACCCCGCCTGGCGGCTTGGTCACCCACTTCACCAGCGCCGCCACGCGCGGGCCGAACCGCCGCGCGATCTCCGCCTCGGTGCACGGGGTGTCCTCCACCACGTCGTGCAGCACGATCGCCACCAGCACGTCCCTGTCCATCACGCCGGCGCCGGTCACGGCCACCTCCAGCGCCTCCAGTAGGTGCTCCAGGTACGGCCGTCCGGTCGGCCGCTGCTGCACCCCGTGCCGCCGCCCGGCGAACGCGACCGCCTCGCGCAGCACGCCGACCGTCTCCGGTGGCAGCGCCTTGGCCAGCGGGCCTTCCGCCTCTTTCCAGCAGGTCCAGCTCGTGAAGATCTCCATCCTGTTCCTCTCGACTTGGCCGTGCCGGAACGTGTCCTAGGCTGAGGATATGGCCGAGATCGCCGTCCCCGACGGCTCGTGGACGTTCAACGGCGAAATCCTCCGCATCGTGCCTGGCAGCGACAAAGACGTACACGAGTTACGCAGGACCTTGGGCGAGGTGGTGGTGCCGCTCGAAGCGATAGCGAGCGTCGCGTTCGAGCCGGGCCGCAAGGGCGGCCACGTACGCCTGCGCCTCCGCAAGGGGGCCGACCCACTCTCCGACGCGGTCGCCGGGTCCCTGGGGCCGCCCGCCGACCCCTACCGGCTGGCCGTCCCGAAGGCCCGCGCGGGCGCCGCCGAATACTTCGCCGACGAGATCCGCGACACCCTGGCCGTCTACCAGACGCCGAGCGCCCCCTGCGACGACTATCTCGTGCCCGGCCCTTCCATCCCCATCGCCGCGACGGCCGGCGACGGCACGGCGATCTTCGACGGCGAGCGGGTGCGGCTGGAGTGGACCGGGTTCGCCAGCTCGGAGAAGGAGAAGGCGGGCTCGCAGGAGTTCCCGCTGCCGGTCCTGACCGGGGTGGAGTGGAAGCCGCAGTCCGGCATGGGCTACGGCACGCTGCGCTTCAGGGTCAAGGGCGAGGGGCCCGCGCTGTCGCCGCAGAAGGACCCGCGCTGCGTGTCCTGGGGCATCCAGCGTTTCGGCGGCGCGACCGCGCTGGTGGCGGCGGCCGTGCTGGCCCGCCTGCCGCGCAACGTGGCCGAGCTGCCGCCGCCGCCCGCCGTCTCCGACGACGTGCACGACGCGGTCCTGCGCCGGCTGTCGGAGCTCGGGGAGCTGCACCGGTCGGGGGTGCTGACGGACGAGGAGTTCGCGACGGCCAAGCAGGCCATGATCCGCCGCCTCCAGGACTCCTGACCCCGGTTCCCCGGTACGCCGCAGACCCCGGAACACCCCTGACCGGAGGAAGATTCTGGATCAAGAGGATTGAGATCATCTCACTGGGTAATGAAATCCGCGTGAGCGATTGGCTGATGAGAGCGCTGGCCGCGTACGGCGAGATGCTGTTCGCCCTGCCACACGCGGACGAGACCCGCTTCGTGACCGTGCCGGACGATCTGTCAGAGCTGGCGGAGCGGTGGCCCGAGGCCTTCGCCCCGGACTGAGGGACGGCGCGCCCGAGAGGCCGGGAAACACGGCCGCGCCCGCAAGAGCCGGAAACACGGCCGCGCCCGGGAGAGGCCGGGAAACGACGACGGGCACCCTCCCCAGCAGGGAGAGCGCCCGGTCGATGCTGGTGCGCCGCCAGGGACTCGAACCCCGGACCCGCTGATTAAGAGTCAGCTGCTCTAACCAACTGAGCTAGCGGCGCAACAGAAGTAACTGTATCAGCCGCCGAGCACTGCCCGCACATCAGCCGAGGCGGCCCGCCAGCCTCTCGTAGCGCTCCATCACGAGGTCCCAGAACCTCTTCACGTCCAGCGACGTGGCCACCAGGGCGTTCGGCCGCCGGTCGCGGAGCCTGAAGTCCGTGACCGTCATCCCCCGGGTGTAGGTCCCGGTCGTCTCCACGTTCACCACGGCAGGCACGCAGGTGAACAGCGACGGCTCCAGCACGTACGCCACCGCGCAGGCGTCATGGATGGCCGGCCCGCCGTCGGCCGTCACGACCCCGTAGAACTGCGCGGCCGGCACCAGCAGCTCCGCCAGGCGGCCGAGCGGCCGCATCCGGTCCAGGACGGCCGAGGTCACCAGGGCCGACAGGGTCACGTCCAGACCGAGCATCTTCACGGTCCAGCCGGCCTCGAAGACGATCGCGGCGGCCTCGGGGTCGGCCAGGATGTTGAACTCGGCCGCGGGGTTGGTGTTGCCCCTGGTGTAGGAGCCGCCCATGATGACCAGGTCGCGGGCCCACTCCACGACGCGGGGCTCGCGGCGTACGGCGAGGGCGATGTTCGTCAGGGGCCCGACGGCGACCAGCGTGATCTCGCCGGGCGCGGCCCGCAGCGTCTCGATGATGAAGTCCACCGCGTGACCCTCCGACGGCCCGCGCTCAGGCGCGGGCAGGACCACGTCGCCGAGTCCCGTCGCCCCGTGCACGTGGGCGGCCCTGACCGTCTGCCGCAGCAGCGCTCCCGCGCTGCCGGGCGTCACCGGCACATCCCCCATCTGCAGGAACTCCCTGAGCGCCAGCGCGTTCGCGGTGGTCAGGGAGAGATCGACGTTCCCGCCCACCGTGGTGACGCCGACCACGTCGAGCGTGGGGGAACCGGCGGCCAGAGCGAGGGCGAGCGCGTCGTCGATGCCGGGGTCACAGTCAATGACAACTTTCTTCACGGGAACGGAGGATACGCATAGATCGGGCCGGGCAGTTCCCCCAAAGCTGCCCGGCCCGATCGGCGGCGGTCCAGGCCGACGATTTCCCCCAAAAACGTCGGCGGTCCCGCACTGGCGGCTCGCGGTCCCCCTCCGCGTCCGCATCGGTGAAGGTCTGCTAGGTCAGCAGGACTCTTGACCTGCTACAACGCTACCGAGACGAATGCAACGGTCGCGTCATAACGGGGTCGAATATCTGTTTAATCCACCTACGGAAGACCTATGGAAGTTCCAGCCGGACCTCCGTGCCCTCCTCCAGCGACCTGCTCACCGTGCAGTACTTCTCGTGGACCCGCCCGGCCACCGCTCTGAACACCTCGTCCGCCTGCTCCGACGGCAGCTCGACGTCGTAGGTGATCGTCACGGGGCCGAGCTTGTTCGGCTCGACCTTCTCCGCCTGCACCGTCATCTCCAGCCGCACCAGCCGATGACCGCGTTTCGCCGTGAGTGGCTCGACGGTCACGATGTTGCAGCCACCCACCGCCGCGAGCAGCAACTCGACCGGGCTGAAGGCCCCGTCCTCGTCGCCGCTGCCGATCCGAACCTCGGCGCCACGGGCGTTCGTGGCCCTGAATCCGCCCTCATCGGTACGTTCAACCCGCACGTTAGCCATGTTTCAGACCCTACTCAGAAACCTCTCATGTTCATTCAGCATCGTGAAGGCATGGCTAGCGAGGTGAATGCGAATCAGGGACCCGTGCTCTTCTGGTGCGGTGTCGCGGTAGCCGAGTTCGGCGCGATCCAGCCGGGGTTCGGCTATCCGTGGAGTCCGACTGCGTATGCCGCCGCGGCGTTGCTCGTCGCGATCGGCTTCATCAGCGTCAAGGCCGCCGACTACCTCCGTACCGAGGAGGCCAGACAGCGTCTGCGGCTCGGCAGCTACCTGGCGGGAGCGCTGCTGGTGGCACACCAGTTCAGCTCCACGGCCTACACCACCGGGCTCAGCCGGGCGGTCTCGCTGATCCTCTATGCGATGGCGGCCGTGATGGCGGTCTGGAGCCATCGGGTGCCCGAGTCGGCCAGGGGCGTCGTCCTGATCGCGACCGGCCTCGATCCCAGCGCCCTGCGCACCCGCCTGGAGGAGGCGGCCGGCGCCGCTTCGGACACCGTGGCCGTCTACCGGACCGAGCAGGTCACCGACGAGCTGCGCGACCTGGAGGCCCGCTACGGCCTGGTCCTCGTCGTCGGCAGGGAGCACGACCCGCGGATCAAGGAGCGCCTGAGCGCCTCCGGGCTGAGCCGTGAGATTCCCGACATCGCCGACCGCGACGTGGTGGTAGCCGGTCCGCGCCAGTTCAAGCGGTACGTCGCCGGCGCCCTGTCACGCCTGGCTATCCCGAAGTCACAGATTCATTTCAAATCGGGGCAAAAGGTTTAGCTTCACATTACGTGCCGTCTGCAACGGTGGGTCGCGGGACAAGGAGGCAAGGTGACGACTACTCATAACGCCGAGTCCACGATGACTTTCCCCGGGAGCGCCCGGGTCGAGATGGTCATGGGCATACCGGTCAGTGTGGACATCCGCACAGCTCTCCCCGCACGCGAGCTGGCCCCCCTGCTGGATGACGCGTTCGCCTGGCTGAGGTGGGTGGACGACACCTTCAGCCCGGCCAAGGAGGACAGCCAGATCGGGCGGCTCAACCGCAGCCGGACGATCCGGCAGATCCCCGAGCTCGTCGAGGTCCTGCACCGCTGCGACGAGCTCAGCCAGGCCACCGGCGGCTGGTTCGAGGCCCGCATCAACGGCGTGATCGATCCCTCCGGCTACGTGAAGGGGTGGGCGCTGGAGCGGCTGTCCCGGGCCCTGTCCAACGCCGGCGCGGGTGACCACCGCATCACCGCGGGCGGCGACATCAGGGTGCGCGGCTCGGCCGCCCCCGGCGAGCCCTGGCGCGTCGGCATCCGCGATCCGCGCCACGACGTGGTCCGCAAGGTCGTCGTCGCCAACGACCTGGGCATCGCCACCTCGGGCGGGTCGACCATCGTCGATCCGCACACCGGCGAGGTCCAGGACGCGCTCGGCTCGGTCACCGTGATCGGCCCCGATCTCGGCGTGGCCGACGCCTACGCCACCGCCATCTACGCCATGGGGCCGCTGCTCGCCCGGCGCTTCGCCGCCGAGCTGGCCGCGTCGGGGCCGTACCAGACCATGATCATCAGCCGGGACGGCCAGGAGGTCAGCACGCCCGGCCTCACCGGCCGGAGCGGCGCGGAAGCCCGCCTCGCGGGCTGAGCCGCACGGGCCCGCCCGCTCGGCGCCGGCCCAGCAAAGGGCCCGGTCGCTGGGGCCCGGTCCTCGGAGTTCCGAGCGACCGGGCCCCGGCGACCGGGCCTCAGCGACTGGGCCTGTGTGACGAGGTCAGGCGTCGGGATGCTTACGCAAATACTCGATGTAGATCGGGCGCAGCGCCTCCCCCAGCTTGCCCTCGCCCGCCGCGATGGCGTCGCTGAGCAGCGCGGAGACCCTGCTGAGGTCGTTGGCGGTCTCGTCCTTGTGACCGCTGGCGGCCTCGGCGGCCGGGATCACCTTCAGCAGATCCCACAAGAACCCCAGGTCCCCGTGGCGTACGGCGTAACGCACCGCCCGATCGTGCAACTCGTCGGCCGGCATCGATTCGAGCCCGTTGGCGTCCATCTCGCTCCCTCCCTTGCACGCCCCTTCCCCACGCGGGCCGACGATAACCGGTGACTACCTGCGGTGACCGGCGGACATCGCGGTGCCCGCGCCTCTATCGCATTGCCGAGCTGAAGTGGGAGGATCAATCAGCGTGAGATTCATCATCAGAACCCTTGCGGCGGCAGTCGCCTTGTGGGTCGCCATCCAGCTCGTCCCCGGCATCGAGGTCGGGGGTCAGACGAACACGGCGAAATACTGGGGCGTCCTGCTGGTCGTGGCGCTGATCTTCGGTGTCATCAACGCGATCGTCAAGCCGATCGTGAAGGCGCTGGGGTGCGCGATCATCGTCCTGACCCTCGGGCTGTTCCTCCTCGTGATCAACGCGGCCATGCTGCTGCTGACGAGCTGGATCTCAGGTCAGCTCGACATCCCCTTCCACGTCGACAACTTCTACCCGGCCGCGTTCTGGGGCGCGATCATCATCAGCGTGGTGAGCTGGCTGCTGGGCCTGTTCATTCCTGACAACGACTGACCGTCCATGAAGCTTGACGGTGCGGGCCTGACCTGCGCGCAGGTCTACGAGGCCGCGTACGACGGGGCCCGGGTCACGATCGGTTCGCCGGATCGGGCCCGGGCCTCGTGGGCCACCGCCCAGGGGCTCACGGGCCTCGTCTACGGCCGCAGCACCGGCGTCGGCGCGAACAGGGACATCGCCCTCAAAGCCCCGGGCCTCGACCTGCTGCGCAGCCACGTGTGCGGCGCGGGCCCGCCGATCGAGCCCGCCCGCGCGCGGGCGATGCTGGTCGTGCGGCTCAATCAGCTCATGGCCGGCGGCTCCGGCATCGACCCGGCCGTCCTGCCCGTGCTCGCCGACGCGATCAACGGCGGCTACACCCCGCCGATCCAGACCTACGGCGCCATCGGCACCGGCGACCTCCCCGCCCTGGCCGCCGCCGCCCTGTGCCTGCTGGGCGAGCTCCCCTGGCACCACGAGCCCCGCGCCTCGCCCATCGCCGGCTCCCCGCCGCTCTTTCCCCTGACCTCGGACGACGCGCTGCCGTTCATCAGCTCGGGCGCCGCCACCCTCGCGGACGCCGCGATCGCCTGCCACCGCCTGCGCCTGCTGCTCGACGCCGCCATCGACGTCGCCGCGACTTCGTTCACCGCCGTGGACGCCTCGGCCGAGCCGCTGTCCGCCGCCGTGCAGGAGGCCCGCCCGCACCCGGGGCAGGCCGCCGTGGCCGCCCGGCTGCGGGGCCTGCTCACCCGGGCACAGCCCATCCGGGTCCAGGACCCGTACGGCTTCCGTGCCTTCGCCCAGGTGCACGGCGCCGCCATGGACGCGCTGGAGCGGGCGACGGCCACCGTCGAGACCGATCTCAACGCCGCGACCGAAAACCCGCTCATCTCCGGCACCCTCGCCTGGCACAACGGCAACTTCCACGGGGCGCCCGTGGCGCTGGCCCTCGACCAGGTGCGGGCCGCGCTCGTGCAGACGGCCCAGCTCAGCGCGGCCCGGTTGGCCACCCTCATGGATCCGGCCTACACCGGCCGCCACGCCTTCCTCGCCGACCGCCCCGGCGCCTCCGGAGCCCTGATCATCGAGTACGTGGCCCAGGACGCCCTCGCCGAGCTCCGCCACCTCGCGACCCCGGTGACGACGGGCACGGCGGTGATCTCCCGTGGTGCCGAGGACCACGCGAGCTTCGCCACCCAGGCGGCCCGCCACGCCCTGCGCTGCCTGGAGCCGCTGGAGATCGTCCTGGCCTGCGAGCACAGCGCCGCCGCCCGCGCCCTGCGCCCACCGGCCCCGGACCGCCCGCTCACCGCCGACCTGAACGCCTCCCGCCAGTTCCTGTCACGCCCCCGCCCCACCTGACCCCGCGCACAGGGGCACTCCCCAGGGGCCGCGACCCGGCGGGTCCGCGGCACTTCGACCCCGCTCGCGGGGTCCGTCACATGGCTCCCAGTCGAAGGGGTCCCTCACGGCGGCGCTAGGCGCTTGTGCGACCGACCCTTGCTCCCGCTCGTGTGGGTCCCTCAGGGCGCCTGTGCGACCGACCCTCGCTCCCTCAGCGTGGGGCTCTGGACGACCCGGCGGCGGCGGGTGCCGCCGTCGGCCGCCGCCGAGATCAGCCGCACCGCCGCCCGCACGATCCCGTCGATGTCCCAGTCGACCGTGGTCAGCCCCGGCGTGAGCAGCCCCGACATCGGGTGATCGTCATACCCCATGATCGACACGTCGCCCGGGACGGACAGCCCGAGCTCGGCGGCGGCCGCGTACACCCCGTAGGCGATCGAGTCCGCGAAGCAGAAGACGGCGCTCGGCTTCTTCCTGGTCAGGATCTCGTGCGCGGCCCCGGTGGCGGCGGCCAGCCCGTGGGGCGCGGTGACGAGCTCGATGTCCAGCCCCAGCCGGTCGGCCTCGGCCGTGACGTGGACGTCGGCCGGGCGGTCGGGCGTGCTGGCCCTGGTCGGCGTGAGGACGGCGATGCTGCGATGCCCCATGGCGCGCAGGTGCTCCAGCGCCAGCGTCACGCCGCGCCGGTTGTCGAAGACGACCTCTCCCGCCGTGCCCGCGAGCGAGTCGCCGATCGCGACCACCGGCAGCGACTCGCACAGCTCGGGCCAGAACGCGGCCGCCGGATCGACCGGCTGGACGATCATGCCGTCCACCCGCTGGTCGCGGAGCTGCTGGGCCAGGGCCCGCTCCCGCCCCGGGTCGCCGACGGCGTCGAGGATCAGGGCGTAGCGGTCCTTCTCCCGAAGCCCCCTGGAGATGCCGACCGCCAGGGACTGCTGCCACAGGTCCTCGAGCGAGCCGCAGAGCAGCCCGATCATGCCGGTGCGGCCGCTGGCCAGGGCTCTGGCTATGGGGTCGGCCTCGTAGCCGAGCTCGGCCGCCGCGGCGCGTACGCGCTCCATCGTCTCCTCCGAGACCTGCAACCCGCGCAGGGCATAGGAGACGGCCGCCGGGGAGAGGCCCGTGGCCTGGGCCACTTCACGGATCGTGGCTCTCTTGCGAGGCATCCCGCCAGCTTATTGCGTCGCACCGACAGAAGCCCGGCCCAAACGCGGAGAGCGCCGTTGACAAATCCGGAGGTGAAGCGGTTCACTGAAACGTATCACTGAAGCGGTTCACAGCCATCGCGTCGCAGCGTATACGATTTACATGTAATATGAGTAGGAAATGAGGGGAGGGAGCCCGTCATGGCCATCGACGTTCATCAGCATTTGTGGACCCGTTCGTTCGTCGACGCCCTGCGTGCCCGCACCTCCCCGCCCTATCTCGACGGCTGGACGCTGATCCTCGACGGCGAGCCGCCCTACGAGGTCGATCCCGCCGATCACGAGCAGCGCGACACCACCGGCCTGGAGCTGGCGCTGGTGTCGCTGTCGAGCCCGCTGGGCATCGAGTTCCTGCCGCCGGAGGAGTCCTGGCCGCTGCTCGACGCCTACCACGAGGGCGCGCTGGCGCTCGGCGAGCCCTTCGGCGTCTGGGCGGCCACCTGCCACAGCGAGCCCGACCCCGGCCGGCTGGCCAAGGACCTCGACCGGGGCTGCGCCGGGCTGCAGATCCCCGCGACGGCCGAGCCGGACGACCGCCTGCTCGACGTGCTGACCGAGCGCGACCTGCCGCTGTTCGTGCACCCGGGGCCGGCCGCGCCCGCGAGCCTGTTCGCGCACTCGGGCCGGACCGCCCCCGCCAGGCCGTGGTGGCCCGCGCTGGTCCCGTACGTGCAGCAGATGCACGCCTCCTGGCACTACTTCCACGCCGTCGTCAGGCCCAGGCACCCGAGGCTGCGCGTCTGCTTCGCGCTCCTGGCCGGACTCGCCCCCCTCCACTCCGAACGCCTGATCGCCCGTGGCGGCAACAACCGTGGCCAGGTCGATCAGGGCTTCTTCGTGGAGACCTCCTCCTACGGCCCCCGGGCGATCGACGCGATCGTCAGGGAGCTCGGCATCGACGTCGTCGTCAACGGCTCGGACGCCCCCTACGCCACCGCACCAGACCCCGGTTTGGGGGCCGCCGCAGGCCACGCCATCCGGACGGTAAACCCCCGCCGGCTCCTGGCGAGGGAGTGTCGTCGCCTGGAGGAGCGGCGGGAGCGCAGCGACCACAGCGGGGGAAGGCGGCGACATGAGGCGACCGAGCCCCGCCTCACGGAGTGAGGCCATGAGGACAGCAGTGTCGTCGCCTGGAGGAGCGGCGGGAGCACAGCGACCACAGCGGGGGAAGACGGCGACATGAGGCGACCGAGCCCCGCCTCACGGAGTGAGGCCATGAGGACAGCAGTGTCGTCGCCTGGAGGAGCGGCGGGAGCGCAGCGACCACAGCGGGGGAAGGCGGCGACATGAGGCGACCGAGCCCCGCCTCTCGGAGTGAGGCCATGAGGACAGCAGTGTCGTCGCCTGGAGGAGCGGCGGGAGCGCAGCGACCACAGCGGGGGAAGGCGGCGCCATGAGGCGACCGAGCCCCCCTTCTCGGAGTGAGGCCATGAGCAAGAAAGGAGACTCGTACGTGAGCACGAACCAGATCCAGGACGGGGGCACCTGTGCCCAGCTCCCCGAACGCACTCTCGACCGGCGTGAGCTACGCGACCTGGTGAACGACCTGGCCGCCCACCCGGAAGAGTGGCGCGATCAGGTGGAATTCCCCGCGGACGGCGGACGGCACTACGCCTCGCTCTACCGGGACGCCTACGTGGACGTCTGGCTGCTGTGCTGGCGTCCTGAGGACGACACGGGCTGGCACGACCACGACATCTCCTCCGGGGCCGTACACGTGGTGCAGGGCGCGCTCCTTGAGTGCAACCCCCGCATCGGCGGCGAGCACCTGGAGACCGTGGTGACGGAAGGGCAGTCGTTCTCGTTCGGCCCCGACCACATCCACCGGCTCAACGGCGCGGTCGACAACAGCGTCTCGATCCACGCCTACTCGCCGCCGCTGTGGCGGCTCGGCCAGTACTCGATCGACGGCACGGGCGTCATGCGCCGCGTCTCGGTGAGCTACGCGGACGAGCTCAGGCCGATGGACGACGTCGTCGTGGCCTAGTAGGCCAGGCAACAGACGCTCCCGCATAAGCGCCGCGACAGACGCTCCGGCCTGAACCGCGCGACAGATGCTCCGGCCTTGGCCGGCGCTCTCACTCGACGTTCTCAGCGCTTCGGCCGGAGCACGCAGCAGCTTCCACAGGCCTCGGCGTCGGGCAGTGTGATCCACAGGCAGCACGTCCTGCGGAAGTAGCCGCCGTCGACGGGCTCGACCAGCCCGTCGACCGGCTTGCCGATCTCCTTCAGCAGCCGCATGTAGTCGCCAGGGGCGATCGAGATCAGCGGGTGCGCGAACGCCTCCGCCGTGGACCCCCACAGCGTCCGCTCGCCCACCTTGGCCAAGGAGTTGATGGCCTCGACCAGCGGCCGCTGCGACTCGCCCAGCGCCTCGCCGATGGCCCCGGCGCCGGAAGCCCAGCTCACGCGGGTGGCCGCGATCGTCACCCCGGCGTCCGACACCTTGAAGTACGTGTCCGCCAGCCGCATGATCGGCACCTGACCGTCCAGCGCCCATCCGAGCGCCATGGGGAACGTGTGCCAGTATCCGAACGTCTTCCAGAACAGCGCCGCCCCGACGTGGTGTGGCGCGTTCCAGCGCGCGGCCGTCTGCGTGATCAGCTCGTCCAGCAGCGCGTACGGCGCCCGCAGCAGCTCGGTGACCGCGGTCCAGGTCTCGTCGGGCTCGATGACGAGAGCGGGCTCCACCCCGATCACCCCGCCACGCCCGTCGGCGACCCGCTGGAGAGTCTCGGTCAGCACGCTGGATCCTCCTACTAAAGGTTAGGCTTACCTAAAGTAGCAGGGCGGCCGGCGAACCAGCCAGCCAAGATCTGCACCGCGACCACGCCCAGCCCCACCGTCAGCGGCAGCGACCAGCCGCCGGACGCCTGCCTGAGGAACCCGAACACCAGCGGCCCCACCGCGGCCACCACGTACCCCACGGACTGGGCCACCGACGACAGCGCGGTCACCGCGGCCGGATCGGCGGGCCGGATCGCGATGATCAGGAGCACCAGCGCGAACGAGGCGCCCTGGCCGACCCCGAGCACGATCATCCACAGCCACGGCAGCGTCGTCGGGGCCAGCAGCACGCCCAGATACCCGAGCACGGTCAGCACCCCCGCGCCCACCACATACGGCACCTGCGAGGCCCGCCGCCCGGCCAGCACCGGGACCGCCAGCGAGGCCGCCACCTGGACCAGGTTCGTCAGGCTGAGCAGGTAGCCCGCCTGGTCGGCGGGGAGCCCGGCCTCCAGGTAGATCGTCGGCAGCCAGGCCAGCATGACGTAGAAGGTGAGCGACTGCAGGCCCATGTACGCCGTGATGTACCAGGTCAGGCGGCTGCCCAGGACGGTGGCGAACGGTCTGGGGCCGCCCTGCCGCCCCGCCTGCTTGCCCAGCGCCTGCGGCAGCCAGAGCAGGGCGGCGAGCAGCGCGGGCACGGCCAGCAGCGCGGAGACGCCGCGCCAGCCGAACCCGGTGACGTGTTCGAGCGGGATCACCAGCGCGGAGACGGAGGCGGCGCCGGCCACCACCGCGGAGACGTAGACGCCGGTCATGAGGTTGACCCGGGAGGGGAAGTGCTGCCGGACGATGCCGGGCATGGACACGTTCATGACGGCGATGGCGGTGGCGGCCAGCGCGGAGCCGAAATAGAGCACGGGCGCGCCGTCGAGGCCGCGCAGCACCACGCCGGCGGCGATCACGAACAGGCCGGCGAGCAGCGTGCGGTCGAGCCCGATGCGCCGGGCGAGCAGCGGCGCGATCGGCCCGAACACCCCCAGGCAGACCACCATGACCGTGGTGATCGCGCCGCCGCCCGCGGGCGTGAGGCCGACGTCGCTCATGATCTCGTCGAGCAGGGGGGAGACACCTGCGATGGCGGGGCGCAGATTGAGCGCGGCGAGGACGAACCCGGCCACAAGCACGGCGGATCTCAACGACATAGAGGACCACTCTCGCATAGCCCTCTGACAACGTTGTCTACCCCTCTCAAGTAGGAAATGATCCTGGCGTGAGACCGACGATGAAGGACGTCGCCTCGGCGGCGGGCGTGGCGCTCAAGACCGTCTCGCGCGTCGTGAACGGCGAGCCCGGCGTGCATCCGGCCACCGCCGAGCGGGTGCGCGCGGCCATCGACCGGCTGGGCTACAGCCGCAACGAGAGCGCGCGGGTGCTGCGCAGGGGCAGGACCGCCACGATCGGGCTGGTGATCGAGGATGTCGCGGACCCGTTCTACTCGGGCTTGAGCCGGGCGGTGGAGGACGTCGTCATCGAGCACGGCTGCCTGCTGCTGAGCGGCTCCTCCGGCGAGGAGCCCGGCAGGGAGCGGGAGCTGGTCGAGACGTTCTGCGCGCGCCGGGTGGACGGTTTGATCGTGGTGCCCGCCGGCGACGACCACACCTACCTGCGCCCGGAGCTGGAGACCGGCACCCCGGTGGTGTTCGCGGACCGGCCACCGGGCGCGGGGCTCGACGTGGACACCGTGCTCACCGACAACGTGGGCGGGGCCGCCCAGGCCGTCCGCCATCTCCTGGGTCACGGGCACCGCAGGATCGCCTTCCTGGGCGACGACCCGGCGATCTTCACCGCGGCCGAGCGGCTCCAGGGTTACCAGGAGGCCCTCGGCGGGCTGTTCGACGAGCGGCTGGTGGTGATGCGGGCACCGTCGCCCGAGTCGGTGCGCGCGGACCTGGCCCGGCTGTTCGGCTCGGACGATCCGCCGACGGCGCTGTTCACCGGCAACGGCCGCTACACCGTGACCGTGCTGCGGGCCCTGGCCGGGCGGCGGCGGCCCGCGCTGGTCGGGTTCGACGACTTCGAGCTGGCCGACCTGCTCGACCCCGGGGTGAGCGTGGTCGCGCAGGATCCGGCCTGGATGGGGCGGGTGGCGGCCGAGCTGCTGTTCCGCCGCCTGCGCGGCGACGCGGGCCCGCCCGAGCACATCCAGCTCCCCGTCCGCCTCATCCCCCGCGGCTCCGGCGAGCTCC
>NZ_VCKX01000142.1 GCF_005889725.1 Nonomuraea zeae | reverse complement strand
GAGGGGGAGAGTGCGGGGGCCGCGTACCTGGCTGGCGGCCCAGGTGACGGCGGCGGGGTCGGCGAGGGTGAAGTCGGGGATGCGTTGCAGCCACACCTCGAGGGCGATGCGGAGCTCCATGCGGGCCAGGTGGGAGCCGACGCAGCGGTGGATGCCGAGCCCGAAGGCGGCGTGCCGGTTGGCCTCCCGGTCGATGACGACCTGGTCCGCCTGGTCGAACTGGGCCGGGTCGCGGTTGGCGGCGGGGAAGGGCAGCAGCACCCAGTCGTCGGCCTTCATGTCGACGCCGTTCCAGCGCATGTCGTCCTTGACCAGGCGGGCCATGGTGACGGGGGCGTAGGCGCGCAGGAGCTCTTCCATCGCGGTCGGCAGCAGGCCGGGCTCGGCGACCAGCCGCCGCCGGTCGGCGGGGGTCTTGGCCAGGTGCCACAGGCTGGCGCCGATGGCGCTCCAGGTGGTGTCGATGCCCGCGATGAGCAGGAGGTTGATCGTGCCCAGGACGTGCTCGGGCCGCAGTTTCTCGCCGTGCAGCTCGGCGTCGAGCAGGTAGCCGGTCAGGTCCGCGCGCGGGTGGTCGATGTGGTCGCGGATCTGCTCCAGCAGGTAGTTGGACAGCTGGGTGAACCGCTCCAGGCGTTCCTCGCTGGAGGCGTTGACGTTCTCCAGGGTGTTCTCGACGAACGCGCCGAACTTCTCCGCGTCCTCCTGCGGGAAGCCGAGCATGTCGGCGATGACCCGCGTCGGGATGTGCCTGGCGTAGTCGCGGGCCGCGTCGACGACGTCACGTCCCTCGAAGGCGTCGATCAGCGCGTGGCAGAACGCCCTGGTCGCCTCCTCCCGCCTGGACACGGCCGTCCTGGTGAACGCCGGCAGCAGCAGCTTGCGCGCCTCGTGGTGGAAGGGCGGGTCGGAGGAGATCGGCGGCGCGGCGCCCACCGGCGCCAGATCCTTGGGCGGGCGGACATTGCTCACGATGATCGCCCGGGAGGTGAAATGCTCGGTGTCGTAGGCGATGGCCGCCACGTCCTCGTAGCGGGTCGGCAGCCACGCCCCGCCGAACCGGTCGGTGTGCGCGATCGGGCAGCTCTGCCGCAGCTCATCCTGGATCGGATACGGATCAGCCGCCCACACCGGATCGACATGCGAGAAATCCGTCGCCCAGTCCGAGACCGGATCGGTGACGATCTCACTCTGGTGGCTGCCGCGGATCCGCTCTCTCCGGGCCCGCTCCAGGTCCTCGCCGAAGCGATCGTCCACGGTCATCGGGTGGCTCCCTCGATGGCGATCGCGCGTTCGGGACAGTTGGCCGCCGCCAGGCGCGCATCGGGCTCCTTGCCCGGCGAGACGGACCCGTCGCCGAGGATCGAGCCGTAGCCCTCGTCGTCCTCGCCGAAGGTGTCGGGGGCGAGGTCGTAGCAGCGGCCGTGCCCGTGACAGCGTTCGGAGTCGATCTGTACTTTCATGCCTCGTTCCCGTCTGTGGTGTTCCTGGCTGTGCGGTGGTCTCCGTTCCCCTGAGCGGGCCGGTCCGGGTGAGCCGCGCGGCCACAGGCGATCGCGCCTCGTCGGGCCGGCGTGCGCGTCCTATGGCCGTATCAAAAAACCGTTCATTTGATATGTCAAGGCCCGGGCAGAGCGCGTATGTGTCTGACGCGCTTGCAGATGTCAGTACGGCAGGGCGCGTGTACGGCAGGAGGTTCGGCCCGGGAAATGATGGCGGTCTGGCCTCGGCGGCTGGCGTTGGTGGTGGCACCGGCGTCCGGCGAGTCGTTCGCGTCTTGGGTGGATCGGATGGCCCTGCGGAACGGATGTCCGCCGTGGGCGATGGTCGAGGCGTTGGGGCTGGATGTACGCGCGTCAAGTGACGTCCGTACCCGCGAGTTCGGCAGGGTGGCCCGTGCCTGACAGAGCCATCATGAACCAGGTCATCTCACGGGTGCGCCGCCCGCGATTCTCGATAGGCGGAGTCAGTGATCGCCGTGCGCGCCGGGGAAGGTGGTGCCGATCTCCGCCATCCGCTCGGTCGCGTATCCGGGGTCGATCAACGCCTCGGGGGTGTGGATGCCGGGCGGCACGGGGTCGCCGCGCAGGCCGAGCAGTCGCTCGACGCCTAGGGCGACGCCGAGCGCCGTCAGGGGGCGCTGCCCCTCCGGGTGGAGGAGGTAGCGGCTCATCCTGAGTGGTGCGCCCGTGCGGTCCACGCCTTCGAGGTCGATCTTGACCTCCGTGGACGCGGGCCCGCCGCGCCGCCTGCCCGCCGATTCACCGATCGCGAACGCGAAGCGGACGTTGGGTGCGCCCGTCGCGAGGGCCAGGCTCGGCACGTCGAGGATGGGGACGATCTGGCCGGGCAGCACGGCGCCGTCGACGCTGGTGACCTCCACCTGCGCGTCGGGGCCGCTGACCCAGCCGAAGACGCCGTCACGGCGGACATGCCCCGCCGAGGTGGCGGCCAGCAGGCGTTGCATGTCCGCCATGGCCGCGGGCCCGCCGCTGTCCTGTTCGTCCAGCACGCCGCTGACCTCGATGGTGTCGAGCCGGTCGAACTCCCTGGCGAGGCCGAGCACCGCGAGGACGACGAGCCCCGCGTACCAGTGGCTGGCCAGCAGGATCGGCGCCGCGCCGGCTCGCAGGCCGGCGGCGACAACCTCAGGGCCGATGTCGACCAGGCCGCTGGAGATGCTGACGTACGGCAGGCCGCGGTCCTGTGCGTAACGCAGTCCGTTCAGGTGGCTGTCCCACACCGTTGCCACGACCGCCGAGTAGCCGTCGGTCATCTGGAGGCCGAGGTCGCCTCGCCGCAGATCGATGGCCACGGCTGTCGCGCCGCCGAGCTCGTCGGCGACCCGCCGGGCGCGGCCGAGATCGCGGCCCGCGATCGTCAGCGGCAGCTCCGGATACCACCGGCGCAGGAGGGCTGCGGTCCCCGCGCCCGCCTGGCCGGATCCGCCCATGATCAGTACGGAGTGCTCCACGGTGATGTCCTCTCGTTAACCTACATTCTGTAACTTACATTTTGTAGCTTATGCTGAAAGGCAACGCAAGGGAGGACGATGATCACGGGATCGACTCGCCTGTCCAAGCCGGCCAGGCGGGAGCAACTGCTCGACACCGCCATGACGATCGTGCGCGCCCACGGCACCGACAGCCTCACGCTGCTCAGCCTGGCGGAGGCCGCCGGAGTGAGCAGGCCGATCGTCTACGACCACTTCGGCACCCGCCCCGGCCTGCTGATCGCGCTCTATCGGCGGCTCGACGAGCGGCACCGGGCCGCCTCCGAGGAGGCCCTGCGTGACGCCCCGGCCGTCCCCCGCGAGATCGCCCGCGTCCTGAGCGCCGCCTACTTCGCCTGCGCCACCGACATGCCGGAGTGGACCGCGATCTCGGCCGCGCTCAAGGGGAACCAGGAAATGGAGGCGATCGAGCGCGAGCTGCTCGACGGCTACACGGACCTGATGGCCACCACCCTGCGGCCGTACTCCGGGCTCACGCAGGAAGCCCTCCGGCTGCGCTGCGTCGGCGCGCTGGGCGCGGCAGAGGCGATCGCCGCGGAGCTGAATCGGGGGCGGGCCACCGTCGCCGAGGCCATCGCGGCGCTGACCGACCTGACCGTCGGCAGCATCGATGCCGGAGCCCAGGACTGATGCTGTCGCGGCCCGTTGTGTGGTGGTGCTATAAAGGCATCGGGCGGGCCCCGTGCAAAGGGCCGCCCTGGGCGGGGCGGCGTCCCCAACCCTTGATACCGCGGCCTCATGCCCCCAGTGCCCGGCCGTGCCTGATCCGGTCTTGCGCGTCGCCTGGCATCCGCTGCCCTGCGTGGCCCGCCCCCGGCATCCCGTCTATCTGTCGGCTGGTGTCCGAGCCGTACCCGAATCAGCGTCGGCGATACCCCACGCTACCGGCGCGAATGCAACGGACCGTTCGACCCGCAGGGGCGCATCGTCGGCGCTCGCAACTGCCACCAGGTGCTGGCCGGCCTTCCCTACCCCCTCTCAGGCGAGCGGTTGCTGCGCATCCAGCACGATCTTTGCCCTCGTCTGCGCCGCCCGCGCGAGGACGGCGGCCCTGGCAATCGCCAGGGACGGCATCTGGGGATGTCCGCGCGAGCGGTCTACTCGCTGGGCGGCCGGTGCCCCGTGTGATCATCCAGCGGGTGCGGCGGGACGGGCGTGGTCCAGGAGCGCACCTGCTCGGCAAGGGCGGCGACGTTCTCCGGGGGCGTGGTCTTGATGATGCCGTGTCCCAGGTTGAACACGAACGGCCCCCCGCTCAGGGCACGCAGGATGCGGTCTGTCTCGGCGGTGAGTGCCTGGCCGCCGGCGGCCAGGAGCTGGGGGTCGAGGTTGCCCTGCACGCAGCGGCCGAGGCCGCGCTGTAGGTTCTGCGCGGCCCAGTTGAGCGGGACCGTGGCGTCCAGGCCGATGCAGTCCGCGCCGGTCGCCTCGGCGAAGCCGTCGTAGGCGAGCCCGGCGCCCCGGGGAAAGGCGATGACGGGAACACCCGGGTGCTGGTCCTTCAGCGCTGCGATGATGGCGGCTACCGGCTTGACGCACCAGCGTTCGAAGAGGGCGTCGGGGAGGATCCCGGCCCAGGTGTCGAACAACTGGACCGCTTCCGCGCCCGCTTCGATCTGACGGCTCAGGAACTGGATGACAGCAGTCGTGAGCACGTCGATCAGGGGCTGGAACCCCTCTGGGTCGCTCAGGGCCCACTGCTTGACAACGGCGTGCTCTGACGGGCCGCCGCCGCGTCCTTCGACCATGTAGGTGGCGATGGTCCACGGCGCGCCGGCATACCCGATCAGTGTCACCTCGGGAGGCAGGGCCCGGGTAAGTTGCCGGACCGTCTCGTATACCGGGGCCAATTCCTCATGGAGATGGGAAACGCCAAGAAAGTCGGCTATGTCCGCTGCCGAGCGGACGGGAGGCGTCAGTACCGGCCCATCGCCGGCGCGGTAGTCCAAGGTCTGGCCGAGCGCGGCGGCAACCTGCGGAAGGTCCGCGAAGACGATGGCGGCATCGAGCGGGAAACGGCGGATCGGCTGCAAGGTGACCTCGACAGCGTGCTCGGGCGAGTTGCAGAGCCCGACCATGCCGCCGGCGGCCTCACGGACCCGGTGGTACTCGGGCAGGTAGCGTCCGGCCTGCCGCATCAGCCAGATCGGCGGCCGCTCGGTGTGCTCGCCCGCGAGCGCGCGCAGGAGCAGCTTCCTGGGCCGGGCGCGGGCAGGCGCCCGCTTCGGACTGATCTCTTCCTGGGTGCCGATGTCCACGCTGTTCCGTCCTGTTGAACTGCCCCGGGCTTCGAGGCGGTCCGGTCAGCAGGCCCCAACCCGGGCAAGGAGGGCGTTGCCATCGTAGTGGCGCCCAGTCCAGGGCTCCCTGGCAGGCATCGAACCGTGCTGGATCGGTCCAATACGAGAGAACCTGGTTGGTGTCACGCCGTCCCAGCGGCACCCTCGACTCAGGATGGTGGGAGTGATCCGGAGTTCCGGCCGGGCGCGGTGCGTATCGTGAAGGAGGCTGGCAAGCCCGTCGCGCAGGTGGGGCGAGACTTGAGCATCAGCCCGTACCCGCGGCACGAGCAGTACGACGGCAACGGGGGGGATGATGACTGCATCGCATGAGCCCCCGGACTTCCGCTGGCCGCGGCTACAGGTCGGTGACCATGTTGCCCTCGTCTCTCCGGCCAGCTTCCCCGACGCCGCCGCGATCGAGGACCTCACCCAGATTCTGAGCAGCTGGGGGTTGCGGGTCAAGGTCGGAGAACACGTCCTGGACCAGCGCGGGGACCTGGCCGGACACGACACGGACCGGCTTGCGGACCTCAACGCCGCCTTCGCCGACCCCGAGATCCGGGCGGTCATCACCACGCGAGGCGGGGCGGGGGCGTACCGCATCCTGGACGGGCTCGACTTCGACGCCATCCGCGCAGACCCGAAACCGCTGGTGGGATTCAGCGACATCACCTACCTGCACCTGGCCATCTGGCGCCAGTGCCGCATCCCCGGCATCCACGGCTGCCTGGTCGGCCCCCACGCGATCGCAACGGTGCGCCATCTGCTGACGAGCACCGAACCCTCGACGCATCGTCGCAATCCGCAGCTGCTCTCGGTCGCCGCCGAGGTGCCCGGTCACGCCCGCGGCCATCTGCTGGGCGGATGGCTGGGCGCGCTGGCCGGCATGGTCGGCGCCGGTCTGCCCGATCTCGCGGGGGCGATCCTGCTGATCGAGGCGGGTTCGAGGACTACACCGATCGCGGCTGGAACCTCATCGACGTGCTTCGCGACCGGCTCATCCCGCTCGGCATCCCCATACTCGGCGGCCTTGAGGTTGGGCATGGCCCGGATCCCCACGCCGTCCCCCTCGGCACGGTGGCCGAACTCGACACCGGCCGCGGCACCCTCACGCTTCGCCCGCCCGCACAGTGACGCAAAACCCGGGGGCTCGCTGTCATCTCCCACGGCTCCGGACGCGCGTGCCCGTCGGCCGGCGGTGCGCAGCGGATGACCGCCGGCACACGGGGTGGATCGGACCCGGGCTAGAAGTGGTCCCAGTTGTCGATCGCGAAGCTCACGCCGGGGTGGGGCCGTCGTCGCGGGGGCGTGCCGCCGCTGTCCGGGCGGTGCTCGAAGTGCCACCACTCGTTGTCGTAGATGCGGTAGAGATCGTAGCGGGCGCCGTGCTCCTCCAGCCAGCGCGCGCCTTCGTGCGGGCGCACGTCCAGCGCGGTGCCCTTGACGTGGCTGGACTCCGCCGGCGGCAGCACGAGCATGCGTGCGGAGGCCGCGGAGCCCGAGCGGCGCACCTCCTCGTCGAACATCCGTTGCTGGACGAGGGGATCGCGGTAGCCCGAGGTGAGGCCGATGAGCTGGCCGTGACGCCACAGCGCATCGGTACGTGCCGCGGTGAACGCCGCCAGGGCGCCGCCGGTGAGCCCGGTGAGGTCCTCGGCGGGGAATCGCAGCCGCAACGCCCATTGGCAGGCCAGTTCGCGGGCGCGGCCGGGGTGGCGGGCGAACGCCGCGGGCAGCAGGAGAACGGCGAGCACCAGCGTGACCGCGGCGTACAGCCGGTCTCGAGGCCGAGGTGGGAGGGTGCGTGGTTCGTTCATGCCGACTACGATTGGCGCCGAATGTGCGCGCGTTGTCCGCCGCATGTCACCGTTTCTCGACGGCCACCGGCGGCGCGATCGTCGGCGCGATCGTCGGCGCGGCCGTCGGCGCGATCGTGACACAACCATGACACGGCGCGGACGAGGCGGGGACACTGCCGGTCGAGAGTGGACGGAGTTGACCGGCGGGCGAGTTACGGAGCGTGCGGTGAAACTCGGCGGCGTGTCGCGAGTGTTGTTGATCGAGGATGACCCGGCCGTGCGGGAGGGCCTTGAGCTGGCCCTGACCCGGCACGGGCACGGGGTGCGCGCGGTGGAGTCCGGCGAGCAGGGGCTGGACCGGCTGCGGATGGACCTTCCCGACGTCGTCGTGCTCGATCTGATGTTGCCCGGCATGGACGGGTTCGAGGTCTGCCGCCGCATCAGGGCCATCGGCCAGATACCGATCATCATGCTGACCGCGCGCGGCGACGACATCGACGTGGTGGCCGGGCTGGAGGCGGGCGCCGACGACTACGTGGTCAAGCCGGTGCAGCCCAGAGTGCTCGAGGCGCGCATTCGCGCGGTGCTGCGGCGGATCGGCCGGGACCAGGCGGAGCTGGAGCGGCACGGGGACCTGACCATCGATCGGGCCGGGCTGGTGGTCTCCCACCGCGGCGTGCCGGTCGGCCTGGCCCCGACCGAGCTGCGCCTGCTGCTGGAGCTCTCCGGCACGCCGGGCCGGGTGCACAGCCGCCAGCAGCTGCTGGAGTCGGTGTGGGAGCACGGGTATTTCGGCGACTCGCGTCTGGTGGACGCGTGCGTGCAGCGGTTGCGCGCGAAGATCGAGGACGACTCGGCGGCGCCCGTCTACGTGCAGACAGTGCGTGGGTTCGGCTACCGGTTCGGGCCGGTGTGAGCCGCAGGTGGCACCTCGGCCGAGTTTGGGGCTGCGTGCCCGGCTGCTGTCCGCGTTCGCGCTGCTGTGTGTGGTCACCGCGGCGGCGGTGGCCGGCGGGATCTACGTCCAGGCCCGCAACGACATCCTGCAGCGGACCCAGGACGCCGCGGTGCAGGCGATGAGAAGCCGCATGGAGACGCTCTTCCCGCTGCGGAGCGCGGCGCCGGGTCCGGACGAGCTCGACGAGATCGCCCGCGCCATGACCGACGGGAACGGCTCCGGGCTCGCCTTCTACCAGGGGGAGCACTCGCCGGTCAGCCCGCAGCCGTGGCCGCGGAGCCCAGGTGGGAACGTGCCGATCCTGGATCCCGGGGTGATACCGCCGCAGCTGCGGCGGATGGTGGCAGACGGCGAGCTCGCGTGGCAACGCGTGGTGAGGCAGGACGGTGCCTGGCTGATCATCGGCGCGCCGTTGCTGATCGCCGAGCGGGGCCGGCCGACGCGGCTGTCCGGCATCGAGGTCTACGTCGTGCGCAGCCTGCTTCCCGAACAGCGCAGCATCGACCGGCTCGCCGCGCGCGCCTGGCTCACCGGCGGGGCGGCCCTCGCGTTCGCGGTCATCCTCGCGTTGCTGGCCACCCGTGGCGTGCTGCGCCCGGTGCGCGAGCTCGGCCGGGCGGCGCGCCTGCTGGGCGAGGGCGAGCTGCGGACCAGGATCGCGGTCAACGGCTCCGACGAGCTGGCCGACGTGGCGCGCACGTTCAACAACACCGCCGCGGAGCTGGAACGGCACGTCAAGCAGCTGCGCGAGATGGAGGCCGACGCCCGCCGGTTCGTGGCCGACGTGTCCCACGAGCTGCGCACCCCGCTGGCCGCGCTCGCCGCGGTCGCCGACGTCCTCGACGAGGAGGCGGCCGGGCTGCCCGAGCCCGCAGGCAGGGCCGCCAGGCTGGTCAGCCAGGAGACGCTCAACCTGACCGGCCTCGTGAACGACCTCATCGAGATCAGCAGGTTCGACTCCGGCGCCGCGGCCCTCGCGCTGAACGAGGTCGACGTGGCCGAGCTGGTGCACGCGACCCTGCGTACCCGGGGCTGGCCCGAGCAGGTGCACACCGAGCTTCCACCCGCGGTGACGGCACGGCTGGACCCGCGCCGCGTGGACGTCATCCTCGCGAACCTGGTCGGCAACGCCCTGCGGCACGGCGAGCCGCCGGTGTCGGTACGGCTCTCCGCCGACCCTCACTGGATCGCTCTCGAGGTACGCGACCACGGACCGGGGCTGGACGCAGCGGTGCTGCCGCACGTGTTCGACCGGTTCTACAAGGCCAGCGCCGCCAGGGCCAGGTCCGAGGGCAGCGGACTCGGCCTCGCCATCGCGCGGGAGAACGCGCGCCTGCACCGGGGCGACCTCACCGTCACCAACGCCCCGGACGGCGGCGCCGTCTTCACGCTGCGCCTGCCGCGCGGGGCGTTCGACGCGGACGGAGGCCCGGAGTGAGGGCCGGGCCCGCCCGCCGCATGCTCGCCGCGGGCCTCGTGTCGCTCGTCGCCGTGGCCGGCTGCGGCGTACGACCCAGCGACGCCATCTCCGCCGGCGACCCGCCGAGCGGAGGCGTCGCGCCAACCATGACCATCATCCTCTACCTGGTGAAGAACGGCCGGGTCAGCGCGGTGACGCGGCCGCCCGGTGGACGTCCGATATTCCGCGCGGACATGCTCGCGCTGCTGGCGGCCGAACCCACCGCGAGGGAACAGGCGAACGGATTCACCACGGACGTCCCGTCCGAAGCCGCCCCGTTCTCGGTGACCGCCGAGCCGGCCGGCCACTTGGTGGTGACCCTGTCCACTCCGGCCGGCGAGCTGTCCGCCCTGGCCGTCGAGCAGATCGTGTGCACGGCCGCCGCCACGGCGCAGGAAAGCCCCGTCCAGGTCACCGTGGTCGGTGCCGGGCAGAGCGTCGGGCCCCGTAACTGCCGGGGGTCACGGTAGCGACCTCTCCTGGAGCAGCGGGCTTCCTGGCCAGAGGTCCCTTGCGTCCTGCGGGTGATCGCCGGTGTCCGCTCGCCCCGGGCGGGCGTCAGGGCCTCGGCCGCGCCTCCAGTTGCGCCCGGTAGTAGCCGAGAAAGGGCGTCGCCCGGATTGCCGAACCGGGTCCGGCCCGCGTACCGGGCGGTGCCGCAGTTGCGGTCGACCAGCACGACCACGGGTTTGCGCCGGCTCCCGTAGTGCACGACGAAGGACAGGCTGGTGCCGAAGTCGACGAGAGTGCAGACCTCGCCGACGTGGAGGTCATCTCCCGGAACGCCTCCCGTGGCCGCCTCACGTCGGAGCAGTTCGGCCTCCAGCACGTCGCGCGCGGGTAACGCGTTGAGCTCGGAGACCATCGCGTCGACCTGGGACGTGAGCTTCCTGACCGGTACCGGACCTCCCGGCACCGCACCGGCGCTGCCGGTGCGGTGCCGGCAGGGCCAGCTCACACATCGTCACCGAGACGGCGCCGTCGGCGGGAACCAGTTCCCCAGGCCGGTCACCGGCCTCCCACCCGCCGGCGGGCGAAGCTGGGCAACCGTCGGCCCCGAGTCGCGGGCCGAAACTGTGCAGCGGAAAGGCGGCGGTAGCGGCCAGCAGCGCGAGCACTCCCGCGATGACCCGGCCGGCGCGCAGCAGCATGGAAGAAATGTACGCGGTGCCTGCTGATTGGCGAGAGCGCGTACGGCTCCCGATTCAGCCCGGCCGGGCCCGCTCCCCGCGGCGGGCCCGGTGACCGTCTCGCGGACGTCGGCCGCGCTCACCGGAACGGCCGCACCTCGACCTTCCGGTTGCAGGCCCTCGACCCCGCGGCGGCCAGCTTGAGCGCCACGTCGAGGTCGGCGGCCTCGATGATCCAGAAGCCGGCGAGGAACTCCTTCGACTCCAGGAAAGGCCCGTCCGTGAGCATCGCCTCCCCACTTCGGTTGTCGATGACGGTGGCCGAGTCGGGCGAGGCGAGGCCGCCGGCGAAGACCCAGTGGCCCTCGGCCTGGAGCCGGTCGTTGAACACGTCGATCGCCGCCTGCTCGTCCGGGGTGGCCAGGCCGGGCTGGTCAAAGATCACGGAAACCATGTACTGCATCTCGGCTCGTCTCCTGTGTTCCGGGGCGCCCCACGCGGGCGGCCGCTCACCCCTACCACGAACACCCCTGCCCTGATCCGACACCGCCTCCAGGATTTCTTTCCAGGAGCTTCCGGCGGCTCACCGGGCGGCGGCGCGGCGACGGCGGTGCGGGTCGGCCAGGACGTCCGCGCTGTAGCCGGCGTCGTCGGGGTTGAGGTTGGTGCCGGGCGCCACGACGCGATCGACGCGGTCCAGCACGGCGGGCTCCAGGACGAGGTCCGCGGCGCTCAGCTGGTCGTGCAGGTGCTCGGCGGTGCGCGGGCCGATGATCGCCGCGGAGACCGCCGGGTGCGTGGTGACGAACGCCAGCGCCAGCTGGATCAGCGTCAGGCCCGCTTCCGCGGCGATGCAGGCGAGCTCGGTGGCGGCGTCGAGCTTGGCCTGGTTGCCCGGTACGTCCAGGTCGTAGTGGGCATGCGTGTGGCGGAAGGGCATCGTCCGCGTACGGTGGCTGGACAGCTCGGCCGCGTCGCGGTGCCAGCGGCCGGACAGCCAGCCCCCGGCCAGGGGACTCCAGGCCAGCACCCCCATCCGGTACGTCTCGCAGGTGGGCAGCACGTCGGCCTCGACGCCCCGGACCAGCAGGGAATAGGGCGGCTGCTCGCAGACGAAGCGCTCGCGCTGCCGTCGCTCGGCGGTCCACTGCGCCCGCACGATCGCCGAGGGGGCGAACGTCGAGGACCCCGCGTAGCGGATCTTGCCCGCGCGGACGAGGTCGGAGAGCGCGCCCAAGGTCTCGTCGAGATCGGTGGCGGGATCGGGCCGGTGCACCTGGTACAGGTCGATGTGATCGGTGCCCAGGCGGCGCAGGCTCTCCTCGCAGGCCCGGACGATCCACCGCCGCGAGGCGCCGCGCTCGTTGAGGCCGGGGCCCATGGGGCTCGACACCTTGGTCGCCACGACGACGTCGTCACGGCGTCCGGCGATCGCCTTCCCGACGATGACCTCGGACTCGCCGCCCGAATAGACGTCGGCCGTGTCGATGATGTTGACGCCGGCGTCGAGCGCCGTGCGGATGATGCCGACCGATTCGGCGTGGTCGGGGTTTCCCCACTTCCCGAACATCATCGCGCCCAGGCACAGCGAGCTGACGCGGACTCCCGTACTGCCCAGCGTGCGGTATTGCATGATCTGGCGGGCCTTTCGTGGTCGAAGCGATGTGCTGGAACGGCCGGCGGGTGTCTGCTACCGTCCCACTAAGCGGAGTCGGATCCGTTTAGTCGTCGCCACACTAAGTGGAGTCGGCTCCACATAGCAAGCCGAGGAGTGGGAACGCATGCCTGATCCGTCCGGACGGCCGATCCGGGCCGACGCGCGGGCCAACGAGGACAAGCTGCTCGCCGCGGCCGCCCTGGCCTTCGCGCGGGACGGCGCCGCCGCGACCCTGAAACAGATCGCGAAGGACGCGGGCGTCGGGATCGCCACCCTGTACCGGCGCTTCCCGACCCGGGAAGAGCTCGTCGACGCCACCTACCGTTACGAGACCGCCCGGCTCGCCGCCCGGACCGCGGACCTGCTCGGCGAGCTGCCCGCCGATCAGGCCCTGCGGGCGTGGATGTCCCAGGTGCTGGACTACCTCGTCACCAAGCACGGCATGGCCGACACGCTCAAGGCTCTCCTGCAGAGCGACGAGCGGCTGAGCTCGCAGACCCGCGAGCAGCTGACCGCCGCGATCGAGGAGCTCCGTCTCGCCGGGATCGTCCAGGGGGTGATCCGGGACGACGTGCCCTCAGCCGACATCCTCATGGGCCTGGCGGGTGTCACCCTCGCGGCCGGGGCCGCCCACCAGCGCGTGCAGGCCGAACGGCTGCTCGACCTGCTGATGGACGGCCTCACCCGCGCGGACGGGCGGCACTGGAACACGCGGTGGTCCGCCCCGTGATCCGGTGACGGCGTCAACCACGCGGCGAAATGGGCTGTTGCCCGGTCTCTGCGCGTTTCAGCACGTTTGGCGGTCCGGCCCTGCCAGGATGGCCCGCATGCCTATCGAAGATCACGTTGAGTCCGCGCATCCGTCCCGAGCCAACGACTACGACAGCCTCGCCGAGGCGTACGCCGCCGAGAACGAGGCCGGCATCGCGAACGCCTATTACGAGCGGCCCGCCATCCTGGCCCTCGCCGGGGAGGTGAGCGGGCGGCGGATCCTCGACGCCGGCTGCGGCTCGGGCCCGCTGTCCGAGGCGTTGCGCGACCGGGGTGCCGTCGTGTCCGGCATCGACAACAGCGCCGGGATGCTGGAGCTGGCCCGGCGGCGGCTCGGTGAGGGCGCGGACCTGCGGCTCGCCGACCTGCGCGACCCGCTGCCGTTCGACGACGGCGCGTTCGACGACGTCGTGGCGTCCCTGGTGCTGCACTACCTGGAGGACTGGGGGCCGACGCTGGCCGAGCTGCGGCGCGTGCTGAGGACCGGCGGCCGGTTGATCGTGTCCGTCGACCACCCCTTCGCCATCCACGCCCTGCAGCGTCAGGCCGGGCGCAAGGTCAGCTATCTGCAGTCCTACAACTGGACCGAGGAGTGGACCATGGGCGGCCGGACCGTCCCGATGAGCTTCTGGCACCGGCCGCTGCACGAGATGACCGACGCCTTCACGGCGGCCAGGTTCCGCCTGGCCGTCATCAGCGAGCCGCAGCCCGTGCCGGCCGCCCGCGAGCTGTTCCCCGACGAGTTCCGCGCCCTCACCACCGGCCCGAGCTTCCTGTTCTTCGTGCTGGATGCCGGGTAGCGGCCGCGGCCGGCGGGGGCGCGTCAGTGGTGGTGGCCGTGCCGGCCGAGGCTCTCCTCGGGGGTCGCACCAGGGCGGGTCCACTGCGGCACGGGGCGGCCGGTCGGGCCCCAGTCGGGGTTCCCGTCCGCGTCCGAGCGCCAGTACCAGCACGCGTGGCGCCCCTCGGGCCAGCCCTCCGGCTTGTCCTCCCACGTCTCGCCGCGGCCGTAGGGGGTCATGTCGAGCAGGCTGAGGGACCCGTTGACCGGCTCGTTGCCCCGGCCCGTCGTGGAGTAGGTGAGGAACACGCGGTCGCCGTCGCGCAGGAAGCAGGTGATGTACCCCATTTCCCCGCCGACCGGCGCGTCCACGTCGCGCACCGAGTACCAGGGCTCGGTGTAGCCCATGAACTCGACGTAGGAGGCCACCTCCTCCCACCGGCCCGTGGTCAGGACGGCGAACGATACGCCGCGGGCGTTGAGGTAGACGGCGTCCTTCACGTGCCAGGCCGTGGTGGTGCAGCCCTCGCACTGCCCCTGGTGCGGCGCGCCGTCGTACCACATGTGCTGGTAGACCACGAGCTCGTCGCGGCCCTGGAACAGCTCCAGGAACGGGACCGGGCCGCCGGGTCCGACGACCTCGGCCGTCCCGTCGAGCTCCACCATCGGCAGCCGGCGGCGGGCCGCGGCGATGGCGTCGCCCTCGCGGGTGTGGGCCTTCTCGCGGACCAGCAGCCCGTCACGGGCGGCCTGCCAGGTCGCCAGGCCGACGATGGGCGGGCGGCCGGGCAGTGCGGTGGTGGGGTCGTCCGGCGTGGTCGTCATGGTGTCCTCCGTGGTGTCCGGTGCCGGGCAGCGCCGTACGGCTCTGCGACGGTCACCGGAACAGACTCGCGGCCCGGCCGGAACTCATCGCGGCAGGAGACCCTTTCGCCGAGCCCGCTGGGCGGCCATCCGGATGGGGAGCCCGGACGGCCGCAGCGCGCGGCGCGTCACAGCAGGTTTTTCAGATGCGGCGCGGTACGGCTGCGCGCGCTGGCGGCGACCTGCGCCGGCGTGCCGGCGGCCACCACGGTGCCACCGGCGGCTCCGCCGCCCGGCCCCAGGTCGATGACGTGGTCGGCGGTCGCGACCACCCGCATGTCATGCTCGGCGAGCACGACCGTGCCACCGCCGCCGACCAGGTCGTACAGCCGGTTCATGAGCACGTCGGTGTCGTGCGGGTGCAGGCCGGTGGACGGCTCGTCGAGCAGATAGATCGTGGAGTCGGCGCGGCGGCCCTGGAGCTCGGCGGAGAGCTTGATGCGCTGGGCCTCGCCGCCGGACAGCTCGGTGGCGGGCTGCCCCAGCCGCAGGTAGCCGAGCCCGACCTCGTGCAGGGTCTCCAGAGGACGGCGTACGGCGGGGACGTCGCCGAAGAAGCCGGTGGCCTCGTCGACCGTCATCGCCAGGATCTGGGCGATCGTGCGGTCCCGGTAGGTCACCCGCAGGGTGTCGGGGTTGTAGCGGGCCCCGCCGCAGTCCGGGCAGGGCGAATAGGTGGTGGGCAGGAAGAGCAGCTCGACCGACACATAGCCCTCGCCTTGGCAGGTCTCGCAGCGCCCGCCCGCCACGTTGAAGGAGAACCGCGCGGGGCCGTACCCGTGGGAACGCGCGCCGTCCGTGGCGGCGAACAGCTTGCGCACCGTGTCGAACAGCCCGGTGTAGGTGGCCAGGTTGGAGCGCGGGGTCCGGCCGATGGGCTGCTGGTTCACCCACACGACCCTCATGTCCCCGGCGGCGGCCTCCGCGATCGCCTCCAGCAGGCTGCTCTTGCCCGAGCCCGAGACCCCCGTGACGGCGGTGAACACGCCCAGCGGCACGTCGATGTCCACGTCCCGCAGGTTGTTGCGGGTGAGCCCGCGCAGCTCCAGCCGGCCGGTCGGCCGGTGGAGCGGGCGTTCCGGCACGACGGTGGCGAACAGATAGCGGCGGGTCACCGATGCCCCGGCGTCACGCAGCCCCGGGACCGGGCCGCTGTAGAGGATCCGCCCGCCGTCGCCGCCCGCGCCGGGGCCGACGTCGACCACCCAGTCCGCCTGGCGTACGACGTCCATGTCATGCTCGACGAGACAGACGGTGTTGCCGCTGTCGCGCAGGCGGCGCAGGAGCTCCGACAGCGCGGCGCCGTCGGCCGGATGCAGACCCGCCGAGGGTTCGTCCAGCACGTACACGACCCCGAACAGCCCGGCGCGGAGCTGCGTCGCGAGCCGGATCCGCTGCAACTCGCCGCTGGACAGCGTCGGCGCGGGCCGGGCGACGCTCAGATAGCCCAGCCCGAGCTCGTCCAGCACGTCGATCCGGTCGAGGATGTCGCGGGTGAGCGCGCCCGCCGGCCCCTGGTCGTCGCGGTACGGGCGGAGCAGGCCGGCCAGCTCGCCCATCGGCATCGTGGCCAGCTCGACGATGTCCCTGTCCGCGAACCTGACCGCCAGCGCCTCGGGCCGCAGCCGCCGCCCCCCGCAGACCGGGCACGTCCGGCGGGTCATGAACCCCTCGGCGCGCCGGCGGCTCTTCTCGCTGGCGGAGGCCGCGTACGCCTTGAGCACCAGCCGCCGCGCGCTGGCGTACTTCCCCTGGTAGGGGCGGTGGATCCGGCCGGCCTCGCGCACCGGGTGCACCGTCACGACCGGCTCTTCGTCGGTGAACAGGATCCAGTCCCGCTCCTCCTGCGGCAGGCCGCGCCAGGGCCGGTGGATGTCGTAGCCGAGCGTCGCCAGGATGTCGCGCTGGTTCTTGCCCTGCCAGGCGCCCGGCCAGGAGGCGATCGCCCCTTCCGCGATGCTCAGCGACGGGTCGGGGACGAGCGACTCCTCGGTGACCTCGTGCAACACGCCCTGCCCCTGGCACTCCGGGCACGCTCCGGCGACGGTGTTGGGCGAGAACGCGTCCGAATCCAGGCGCTGGGCGCCGGAGGGGTAGGTCCCGGCACGTGACATCAGCATCCGCAGGGAGTTGGACACCCTGCTCAGGGTGCCGACCGTGGAGCGCGCGGACGGCACCGAGCGCCGCTGGCCGAGCGCGACCGCGGGCGGCAGGCCGGTGATGTCGTCGACGTCCGGCATGGGCAGCTGCTGGAGCAGCCGGCGCGCGTAGGGCGCGACCGACTCCAGATAGCGATGCTGCGACTCGGCGAAGATGGTGCCGAACGCCAGCGACGACTTGCCCGATCCCGAGATGCCGGTGAACGCGACGAGCGCGTCGCGCGGGATCGCGACGTTCACGTCCCGCAGATTGTGCACCCGCGCGCCGCGCACCTGGATGCGGCCGCCGACCTGATCTTCCACTCTGTGCAATCTACACATCACCCGTGGTGGGATCGGTGGAGGGTGCGCCGCTCGGCGGTGGCGTCGTGACGGGTTCGAGCAGCGCGGCGGTCGCCGGCTGGTGCGCGTGGCGCGCCCAGTCCAGCGGCGTGGCGTCGAAGCGCCGGTCGCGGAGGTCGGGGTCGGCGCCCAGGTCCAGCAGGCGGCGGGTGAGCTCGACGTCGCCGTCCGCGGCGCTGTGGTGCAGCGCGGTCTGCCAGGGCTCCTCTACCGGCGCGTCGCCGCGCCCGTAGGCGTTCACGTCGAAGCCGAGCCCGGCCAGCAGCGTGACCGTCTCGGCGGGCGCCTGGGCCGCGGCCCACACGATGAGCCCGGGACGGCTGCGGCGGGCCTCGGCCACGGCGCCGGGATGCTCGGCGCGGACCCGGTCCAAGGCCGCCCGGTCGGCGCGGAACGCCGCGGCGATCAGCTCGCGGACCGGGTCGGGCACGGGCGGCGCGGCGCCCTGGGCGAAGAGGTAGCCGGCGATCGCGGTGTCGCCGGCGAGCTGGGCCAGCTCGACCGGCGTCCGGCCGTCACCGGGGCTCCACGCGGGCCCGTCGCCTTCGAACGGCGAGCGGAAGTCGACGCCGTGCTCGACGAGCAGCCGCACCCGGGCGGGCATGCGGTGCTCGACCGCCCAGCGCAGCTGGACGCGCAGCATCTCCGCGGGCGTGCTCAGCTCACCGATCCGCCTCTTCCACGGGCCGCCGTCGCCGGTGCCGAGCCCGTAGGCGAACAGCAGCTCCAGGTGCGTGTCGTCCGGCTCGAACATCCGGTTGTAGAGGGTCTGGGCGTCGTTGGGGTCGGCGCCCGCGTCGAGCAGCAGCCGGCCCAGCGCGAGCCAGTGCGGGTGCCGGGGCTGGCGCTGCCGGCCCAGCTCGCCGTGCCCGAACACCCCGGTCAGCAGCGTGAACGGCGACGGCAGCGCGTCGAAGAGGTAGCCCTCGCCGGGGTCGGCGCCGGCGTCGAGCAGCTGCCGGGCGACCGCGAGCACCCGCTCGGCCGGGACGTCCGGGTCGAACCGCGAGTAGACGAGGTAGAAGAGCGGCCGCCAGTGGAACGGTCCGCCCCGCTCGGCTGCCGACCGGGGCCGCTCGTCGAGCAGCCGGCCCACGTCGTCGGGGCGGGCGGCCGCCGCGGCGGCCCAGATGTCCGCCCTGGTGAGATCGGGCTGCCGGGCCAGCAGCCGGCGGGCCTGCGCCCAGCGCGCCGGCCCGTCCTCGCGGCTGTAGGTCAGGCAGGCCAGGCGGCAGAACTCCGCCGCCGGGCCGGTCGCGGGCGTCGCGCCGAGCCGGGTGGCCCAGCCGTGTTCGGCCACGGTCTCCAGGTAGCGCGTGAGCCGGGGCCAGCTGGCGAAGCCGTACTCGCGGGCGACGACGAGCTGCGCCGCGCTGAGCCGGAGGCCGCCGGCGACGTCGGGCACCCCGCCGGGATGGTGTCGGGCCAGCCGCGCGAGGGACTCGGGGTCACCCGCCCGGACGGCTCGCTGCAGGGCGCGGGCCTGTCGGCGGAAGCGGTCGAGGTGGGGGCGTTCGGGCATGTCCAGGGTCGGCACGATGGTCTCCTCCCGTGTGCCTGATGTCCGCTCGGTCAGGCCGAAAGGAGAGCGATGGTGGCACGTGGTGCACCCGCCAGGTGGGCTGAGCCCATTCCCGCGGACCGGAGGCTTCCTGGAGCCGCCACCATCCTAGCCGGAGGAGGCTTCACACCCCGCCGGGCGCGTGGTTCAATACTTCTAGAATTGAAATCTAGAATTAACTTCCCGTAAATGAGGTGGGTTGTGCCGTACCGCATTTATGTCGATGGCGAGTGGACGGCGGCGAGCGGCGGCGAGCCGATCCCGGTGGTGAACCCCGCCACCGAGGAGGTCGTCGCCGAGGTGCCGCGCAGCAGCGCCAAGGACGTGGCACGGGCGGTGGAGGCGGCGGCCGCCGCACTGCCCGCCTGGGCGGCCCGCCCGGCCGCCGAGCGGGCCGCGCTCTGCGCGACCGTCGCCGGCGCGCTGAAGGAGCGGGCCGAGGAGCTCGCGGACACGATCGTGAGCGAGCTGGGCATGCCGCTGCCGCTGACCCGGCTCATCCAGGTGGGCTCGCCCATCCGGACCTTCGCCTCGATGCCGGAGATCGCGGCCGGGATCGACTTCGAGGAGCGGCTCGGCGGCTCGGTGGTGTACCGGGACCCGATCGGCGTCGTCGGCGCGATCACCCCGTGGAACTATCCGCTGCACCAGATCGCGGCCAAGCTCGCCCCGGCGCTGACCGCCGGCTGCACGGTGGTGCTCAAGCCCAGCGAGGTCACCCCGCTCAACGCGTTCGTGCTGGCCGACGTGATGCACGAGGCCGGGTTCCCGCCGGGCGTGTTCAACCTGGTCTCCGGGACCGGGCCCGAGGCGGGGGAGGCGCTGGCCGCGCATCCGCTGGTGGACATGGTCTCGTTCACCGGCTCCACCCGCGCCGGGCGGCGGGTCGCCGAGCTGGCCGCCGGCGGGGTCAAGCGCACCGCGCTGGAGCTGGGCGGCAAGTCCCCGAACGTCCTGCTCGACGACCTCGGCGAGGCCGCGTTCGAGGACGCGGTGCGCAAGGGCGTGGGGGCCTGCTTCCTCAACTCCGGGCAGACCTGCTCGGCGCTGACCCGGCTGCTGGTCCCGCGCGACCGGCTGGCGGACGCCGAGCGGATCGCGGCCGAGGAGGCGCGGACCTACACCCCCGGCGACCCGCACGACCCCGGCACGCGGCTCGGCCCGCTGGTCTCGGCGGTGCAGCGGGAACGCGTGCGCGCGCACCTGCGGGCGGCGGCCGACGACGGCGCCACGACCCTCACCGGCGGTCCCGGCGCGCCCGACGGGCTGGAGCGCGGCTTCTACGTGCGGCCGACCGTGCTGAGCGGCGTCACTCCCGAGTCCAGGATCGCGCAGGAGGAGATCTTCGGCCCGGTCCTGGTCATCCTGCCCTACTCCGGCGAGGAGGAGGCGGTCCGCATCGCCAACGGCACGCCGTACGGGCTGGCGGCGGGCGTGCGCGCCGCAGACCCCGAGCGCGCCCGCCGGGTCGCCCGGCGCCTGCGCGCCGGGCAGATCAGGATCAACGACGGCGCGCACAACGGCCTGGCCCCCTTCGGCGGCTTCAAGCAGTCCGGGTACGGCCGCGAGTACGGCCGCTTCGGCCTGGAGGAGTTCCTCACCACCACGTCCGTGCAGCTCTGACCAAGGAAGATCGATGCGAGGCGTCATCCTGCGAGAAGTCGGAAAGCCCGTCGAGGTCAGCGACCAGCTGACGCTGCGCCGGCCGGGCCCCGGAGAGGTGCGGGTGCGGCTGCGCGCCGCCGGGGTGTGCCACTCCGACCTGTCGATGTGCGAGGGCACGCTGCCCGCGCCGCTGCCCCTGGTGCCCGGCCACGAGGGCGCCGGCGAGGTGGTCGAGCTCGGCCCGGGCGTGAGCGGCCCGCCGGTGGGCACGCACGTGATCCTGTCCTGGATCCCGCCCTGCGGAGGCTGCTTCTTCTGCCTGGGCGGGCAGCCGAACCTGTGCGTGAGCGGCCGGACCACCGCGGCGGCGCCCACGGTGAGCCTGGGCGGCGAGCCCGCGCACGCCGCGCTCGGGGTCGGCTGTTTCGCCGAGGAGGCCGTGGTGGATGCGCGGGCGGCGATCCCGATCCCTGACGACGTGCCGTTCGACGTGGCCGCGGTGGTCGGCTGCGCGGTGCTGACCGGCGTCGGCGCGGTGGTCAACACCGCGCGGGTGCGTCCCGGGTCGTCGGTCGTGGTGATCGGCTGCGGCGGCGTCGGGATCAACGTGATCCAGGGCGCCGTGCTCGCCGCCGCCGCGCCGGTCCTGGCCGTGGACCGCGTCCCCGAGAAGCTGGAGACCGCCCGGCGCTTCGGCGCCACCCACACCACCACCCCCGACGGGCTCGCCGACGCCGCCAAGGAGCTGACCGAGGGGCGCGGCTTCGACTACGCCTTCGAGGTCGTGGGCCGCTCCGCGACGATCAGGCAGGCGTGGAAGGCGACCCGGCGTGGCGGCACCACCGTCGTGGTGGGCGCCGGCAGCGCCGAGGACCAGGTGACCTTCAGCGCCGCCGAGCTGTTCGCCACCGAGCGCCGCCTGCTCGGCTGCCTGTACGGCTCCGGCGACGTGCGCACCGACTTCGGCCGGTTGCTGCGGCTGTGGCGGGCCGGGCGGCTCGACCTGGACGGCCTGATCAGCAGGCGCATCACGCTCGACGAGGTCGGCGACGCGTTCGCGGCCATGGGGTCGGGAGAGGTGATCCGCTCCCTGGTCACCCTCTGACCGGCGCCGAGCTGGTCTCTCCCGGTCAGGCGAGGGCTGCACCGGGGGAGACCAGGCGGCGGATCAGCGTGATGGAGGCGTCGATCACCTCGTCGGCCTCGGCTCGCGTCTCGCAGACGGCCACCTCGCGACCGGCCTCGCCGATGGCGACGGTCAGGACCGCGGCGGTGAGGCGGTCGAGCGCGGTGTTGTCGGCGTCGAGGAGGATGGCGTTCTGGCGGACCCATTCGCGGCCTCTGGTCCGGCGGATGAGCTCGAAGCCGGGCGGGGCGTCCCCGTCCATGAACAGCCTGATGAGGTCGCGCCGCTCCCACGAGCCCCGCAGGTACGCGCGGGCTCCGGCGGCGAACTGCTCGGCGGGGCCGCTCACGCCGCTGTGGCGCGCCTCGGCCACGCTGGAGGCGGCGGCGGCCTCCTGGGCGCTCTGATGGTCCTCCCAGAGGGCCAGGAACAACTCGGTCTTCCCGCCGAAATGGTGGTAGAGACTGCCCACGCTGGACCCCGCCCGCTCGACCACGTCGGCGACGTTGGCGTCGGCGAAACCGCGCTCGGAGAAGACCTCGCGGGCCGCGTCGAGCATGCTTCTCCGGGTCTGGGCGGTGCGGCTCCACTCCCAGTTGCCGCCCTTGGTGGTGGACTTGCGGATCATCGAAGCTCCCTGGGTCGTGGGGTCCCGCAGGCGGGCAACCGACTTCTAGAATTAAATTCTACTATCTGCCGGGGCATCTCGTGGGGTGCCGGGGAGCGAACCAGGACGGGATCTCTCGCACCCCTTGACTGGGGCGGTGACAGGGCGGAGCATTCGTAGAAGTCAATTCTAGATTTGCCCTCTAGAACTGATGGCGAGGGGTTGGGCCCCAGCAGAAAGGCACGACCATGGGCTGGTCTTACGTCCGCGAACTCGACGAGTACCCCACCGGCGGCCGCCGGATGAAGGTCCTCACCATGGCCGTGCTGGCCAGCCTCATCGGCTCCTACGAGGCGCAGATCGCCCCCGTGGTGCCGCTGCTGCTCAAGGACATGCAGATGACGCTCGGCACGTACGGTGCCGTGTCGGCGGTCGCGCTGGTGTCGGGCGCCGTCGCCTCCGTGCTGGGCGGCCGGCTCACCGACCGGCTCGGCCGGGTGCGGCTGCTGGTCCCGCTGATGCTGCTGACCTCGCTGTGCTGCTTCGGCATGACGCTCGCGCACAGTCCCCGTGACCTGCTGATCGCCCGGCTCGTGCTGGCGTTCGTCGACGGAGTGGCGATGGCCAGCACCGCGCCCCTGGTGCGCGACTTCTCCCCGCGCCTGGGCCGGGCGCAGGCGTTCGGGTTCTGGACGTGGGGCCCGGTCGGTGCCAACTTCCTCGCCGCCGCCATCGCCGGCTGGACGCTGCCGATCTTCAACGACTCCTGGCGTTCGCAGTTCGTCATCATGGGCTGCGTCTCCTTCGTCATCTCCCTGGTGATCGCCGCCAACATCGCCGACCTGTCGCCCGAACTGCGCGCCCGCATCCAGCACACCGAGCGGGACGCGGCCCACGTGGTCGACCTGGCCGAGCCGGCCAGGGTCAGGACCCTGCTGGCCCGGCGCAACATCTGGGCCCACCTGATCGGCATCGCGCTGTGGCTCGTCCTCTACCTGACGCTCTCCCTGTTCGGGCAGACCATGCTCGTCGGCTCCCTCGGCATCACCACCGCGCAGGCGTCCACGGTCATGGCCGCGTTCTGGACCCTCGACCTGGCCGTGCTGATCATCATCGGCCGCGTCTCCGACCGGATCAGGCTGCGCAAGCTGTTCTCGCTGGCCGGGACGCTCGGCGGCGTGCTCTGCACCGCCTATCTCGCCTACCTGCTCGGCCAGGACGACGTCTCGCTCGGCCTGCTGATGGTCGTCGGCGCGCTGCTCGTCTCGCTCGGCTGCCTCGTCCTGTACATCCCCGCGATCTTCCTGTTTCACGGTCCCTGGCGGCGCGAATCCCCCCACGCCGCGGTCGAAACCGCTCCGGCCGCGATGAACGCCGACTGACGGGAACCGAGCGGCCGCACGCTGGAAGGGAGCCGATGACCGAGCTGACCGGACCGACCGGACCGACCGAGCCGGACGAGCGGGCGCGACTGCGCTACGCCTGGCGGGTGTTGTCCGTGGTCGGCTTGGCGAGCATCCTGATCGCCCTGGGCAGCAGCTCGCTGAACGTGGCGCTGCCCGAGGTCGTACGGCACTTCGGCGCCGGCGCCACCGCCGCGAGCTGGATGCTGCTGTCGTTCATGCTGGCCAACACCGTGCTGATGGTGGTGTTCGGCCGGCTGGCCGACATGTTCGGCCGGCGGGCCATGTACCTGTGGGGGCTGGCCACCTACACCGGCGCGAGCCTGCTGCTGGGCTTCTGCCCCAACGAGTGGTGGGTCGTGGGGCTGCGGGTCGTCCAGGCCGCCGGCGGCGCGATGCTGCTGACCAACAGCGCCGCCCTGCTCACCGACGCCTTCCCGCGCCGCCACCTCGGCCGCGGCATGGGCGTCTACATCGCCTCCTTCTCCGTCGCCCAGCTCGTCGGCCCCACCCTCGGAGGCTTCCTCACGCACCGGTTCGGCTGGGAGTGGGTCTTCTGGTACAACGTGCCCGTCGGGGTGATCTGCCTCGCCTGGGGCGCGGTCACGCTGCGCCGCACCGACGCCTCCGCGGGGGAGCGGGGCATCGACCTGCCCGGCAACCTGCTCGTGCTGGTGTCGCTGGGCGGGCTGCTGTTCGGGCTGTCCCAGGCCGCCGACCTCGGCTGGACGGACCCGGTGGTCCTGGCCGGGGTGGCGGCGTTCGCCGTGCTGCTGCCGGTGTTCGTCATCGTCGAGCGGCGCAGCCGGCATCCCGTGGTCGACGTGCGGCTGTTCGCCGACCGGGTGTTCGCCCTCGACCTGCTGGCCTCGTTCCTCAGCACGGTCGGCAGGATGGCGGTGGTCCTGCTGATCGCGCTGTTCTACCAGGCCGTACGCGGCGAGGACCCGGTGTCGGCCGGGCTTCGCGTGCTGCCGCTGTCGGTCGCCATGATGATCGCCTCGATGAGCGCGGGACCGCTGCACGCCTGGCTCGGCGCCCGCGTCGTCGCCCTGCTCGGCAACGTCGTCGGCACCGGGGGCCTGGTCGTGCTGCTGGCCTGCGTGTCGGCCGAGGTCGGCTACCTGCCGATCTGCGCGGGCATGGTGCTGGTCGGCGCGGGCGCCGGGATGTTCATGCCCGCCACCGCCACCACCCTGCTGGACGAGCTGCCCGCGCACCGGGTCGGCATCGTCAACGCCATGCGGCTCATGGTGCAGAACACCGGCGTCGTCGTGAGCACCGCGCTGGCGCTGTCGCTGATCACCGGACCCGTGCCGGCGGCCCTGCGGCCCGCGGTCTTCGCCGGCACCCTGTCCCGCGTCTCGCCGCCGGCGGCCGGTCAGCTGATCGCCGGCTACCGGCTCGCGCTGGCCGTGCTGACCGCCGTCTCCGTGCTCGCCGTGCTCGCCTCGTGGGCCGCCCGCGGCAGGGCCGCCAGGGGAGCCCGCCGGTCCGGGCCCGAGCAGGTGGCCGGCGGCCCCAGACTGAAAGGATCAGCCAAGAGAGCAGGTGCCAGATGACGGGCTGGGCAGCCGGCGACTACGCCAAGGAGTTCGAGGGGCAGACCGCCCTGGTCACGGGTGGTGCGTCCGGCATCGGCCTGGCCGTCGCCCGGCGCCTCGCGGCGGGAGGCGCGGCCGTCGCGATCGCCGATCACAACGAGCCGGGCGCGCAGCGGGCGGCCGAAGAGCTGACCGCCGCCGGGGCGCGGGCGTTCGCGGTGGCGGTGGACGTGACCGAGCCGGAGTCCGTACGCGCCGCGGTCGAGTCCACCGTGGCGGAGCTGGGCGGGCTGCACCTGGCCGTCAACAACGCCGGAGTGACCGGCGGCGGCGGGCACGTCGGCGAGCACGACCTCGCCGACTGGCGCCGGGTGGTCGCCACCAACCTGGACGGCGTCTTCTACTCCCTCCACCACGAGCTGCCCGCCATCCTGGCCTGCGGCGGCGGCGCGATCGTGAACATGGCCTCCGCACTCGGCGTCAACGGCTTCCCCGGCCAGGCCGCCTACGTCGCCGCCAAGCACGGCGTGGTGGGGCTGACGAAGACCGCCGCCCTGGAGTACGCCCCGCTGGGCGTGCGGATCAACGCCGTGGGGCCGGGCTTCATCGAGACGCCGCTGCTGTCGCACGTGAACGAGGACGGGCACCGGATGCTGGCCGCCCTGCACGCCACCGGCCGCCTCGGCCGCGCCGAGGAGGTGGCCGAACTGGTGGCGTTCCTGCTTTCCGCCCGCGCCTCCTTCGTGCACGGCAGCTACCATCTGGTCGACGGCGCCTACTCGGCCCGCTGAAAGGAGAGCCGGCGATGAGAGCACTCCAGTTCCGCGGAGCGGGCAGCGCGCCCGAGGTGGTCACCGTCCCCGATCCCGAGCCGGGCCCCGGCCAGGTGCTGCTGCGGGTCACGGCGGCCGGCGTCTGCCACTCCGACCTCACCGTGATGAGCCTGACCGACGACCTGGCGCCCTTCCCGCTCCCGCTCATCCTCGGCCACGAGGGCGCCGGCACGGTCGCCGCGCTCGGCGCGGGCGTCATCGGCTGGCGGGAGGGCGACGCGGTCGCCGTCTACGGCGCGTGGGGCTGCGGGACCTGCGCCACATGCGCGCAGGGCAAGGAGAACTACTGCCCGCGCGCCGCCGGGCTCGGCATCCTCTCGCCAGGTCTCGGCGCGCCGGGCGCGATCGCCGAATACCTGCTCGTGGACGATCCCCGCCACCTCGTCGCGCTCGGCGACCTGGACCCGGCCCGCAGCGTCCCGCTCACCGACGCCGGGCTGACGCCGTACCACGCGATCAAGCGCGCCCTGCCCAAGCTGGTGCCGGGGAGCACGGCCGTGGTCATCGGCGTCGGCGGTCTCGGCCACGTCGCCGTCCAGCTCCTTCGCGCCCTGAGCCCCGCCAGGGTGATCGCGCTGGACGTCTCCGAGGACAAGCTGGCCCTGGCCCGCGAGGTCGGCGCCCACGAGACGCTCACCTCCGACACCGGCGCCGCAGCCGCCGTCCGCGGGCTGACGGACGGCCGGGGCGCCCAGGCGGTCTTCGACTTCGTCGGCGCCGAGTCGACCGTCGCCGTCGCCGGCGCCGTCGCGGCCGTCGAGAGCGACATCGTCATCGTCGGCCTCGGTGGCGGCCGGCTTCCCGTCGGCTTCGGCGCCCTTCCCGTCGGCACGACGGTCAGCTCGACGTACTGGGGCGCTCGCGGCGAGCTCATAGAGGTGCTCGAGCTCGCCCGGGCCGGCTCGGTCGAGGTCCATGTCGAGACCTTCGCGCTGGCGGAGGCGCCGCTCGCCTATGAACGGCTGCACGAGGGCAAGGTGCACGGCCGCGCGGTCATCCTGCCCGACGGCTGAGGCGTGCTGATGACCGGAACGGGCCCGGCCGCCCTCGCGCCGGGGGAGGGCACACCATGATCGCCGCACCGGACCCGGCGCGGCCCGTCCGGCCGGGCTGGGTGCGCGTCGACTGCCATCTGCACACGGTCGCCTCGGGTGACTCCGTCATGACGCTCGACCAGCTGGCCGAGCGGGTGGCGGCCCAGCGGATCGACGTCGTGTGCCTCACCGAGCACAACCACCTGGCGGCCTCGGCCGAGGAGCTCTCCCGGGCCGTCGGCGCCCGGGTCGTGCCGGGGGAGGAGATCCGTACCGGCTCGGGAGAGCTGATCGGCCTGTTCCTGACCGAGCGGGTGCCGTACGTGCTGCCCGCCCGCGCGGTCGTCGAGCGGATCAGGGCGCAGGGCGGCCTCGTCTGCGCGCCGCATCCCTACGACCCGCTCCGCAACGGAGTGGGCGCCGCCCTCGACGCGATGTGCGCGGCCGGGTGGATCGACGCGATCGAGGTGTTCAACGCCAAGATTCCCGACCCGGAGCACAACCAGGCCGCCCTGCGGACCGCCCGGGCGCACGGGCTGCCCGGCACCGTCGGCTCGGACGCGCATGACCCGGCCGGAGTGGGCGCCGCCTACCTGGAGATGCCCGACTTCGACGGCCCGCGATCCTTCCTGGCCGCCCTCCACCAGGCGGAACGGCACGGCGAGCACCGTCCGCACGCACCCCACTTCGGCCCCGGCCTGCGGCGCTGAGGGAGCCCGCCCGTCCGGCCGGCGGCGTGCGACACTGGTGGCCGGCACGACCGCCGGCCGCGGGAAGGGGCGGGGATGGCACGCGAGCCCGACACGGCGGCGGAGACCCCGCTCGATCTTCCCGCCGCTCCCCACCGGCCGCTGTCCAAGCGGGCTCTCGCCACCCGCAACGCGCTGCTCGACGCCGCCCGCCAGGTCTTCGCCGCCCGCGGGTTCGAGGGCGCGACGATCTCGGAGATCGTCGCGCGTTCCGGCACCAGCGTGGGCAGCCTGTACAACCAGTTCGGCGGCAAGGAGCACCTGTTCCTGGAGCTGCACCGGCGGCATTCCGAGCTGCTGTGGGAGGCCACCCAGCAGGCGATGGAGCGCGCGCGGGCGACGGGGGAGCGCGACCCGTTCCGGCTCTACCTGGCCGGCGCCCGCGCCTATCTGCTGGCCTGCTGGGACGAGCGCGACCTGGCGCGGCTGTTCCTGTCGGGCGAGGGCCCGCCCGGGTTCGACGCGATCGCCAGGGGCGCGCTGCGCCGGTGGATCAACCAGAACGCCGACGTGCTGCAGGTGACGGGCCGGCGGTTCGGCGAGGCGCTCGCCGCCGCCGTGACGGGCGTGGTGGCGGCCGGCGCGCGCCAGGTCGTGGCCTGCCCGGCGCGCGACGACGCCGCGGAGATGACCGAGTATTTCGCCATGCTGGTCACCCGGCTGGCCCAGCCCGCCGATCAGCCCGGCACGCACTACTTGAAACGTGATTTCAACTTGTAATAGCGTTTCAAGTAAGGCGTGACCAGCTATCGAGAGGGCCCCCGATGCCTCTTGACCGCCAGATCCGCGCCTCGCCCGGCGCGGGCTACGCACCCGTCCCGCTGCCGGCCGTGGTCGTCGCGGTGGACTGCCGGCTCGCGCCGGAGCATCCGTACCCGGCGAAGGCGGAGGCGGAGGCATGACGGAACCGATCACCGACGCGGACGAGGCCATCCGCCGCGCGCTCCTCGACGCCGAGCTCCCCCCGCTCCTCGCGGCCCTGGCCACGGCCACGGGCGATCCGAAGCTCCTGCCCGACCATCTCCGCCCGTCCACGATCAACCGGCTGGTGCCGCAGGGCGGCTACTCCCTCGAGCAGCAGCAGGAGGCACGGACACTCGCCCTCGCCGCGCTGGCCGGGCTCCGCGACGCCCGGATCCCTGCCGGACCGGAGGCCGCCGACGGCGGCGGCATGCTGGACGCCGCCGTGCGGTTCCTGGTCGGCACCGCCCCGGAGCGCTATCTGCCGCTGCTGGCCGACGAGCTCGCCGCGCTGGACGACCCGTCGGCCCCGGGCTGGCACAAGGACGACCTCGCCGCCGATCGCCCCTTCCACGTCGTCATCATCGGCGCGGGGATGTCCGGCCTGCTGGCCGGCTACCGGCTGGGCCAGGCCGGCGTCCCCTACACGATCATCGAGAAGAACGACGACGTCGGCGGCACCTGGCTGGAGAACACCTATCCCGGCTGCCGGGTCGACGTCAGCAGCCACCTGTACAACTACTCCTTCTTCGAGCACGACGGCTGGCCCGGCTACTTCTCCACCCAGGACGTGCTGCTGGACTACTTCCGGCAGTTCGCCGACCGCAACGGCCTGCGCGAGCACATCCGGTTCGGCACGGAGGTCCTCGCCGCCGGCTTCGACGGCGCCGCCCGCGCGTGGACGCTGCGCGTACGCACTCCGGACGGCGGCACCGAGCTCCTCGGCGCCCAAGCGGTGATCTCCGCGGTCGGGCAGCTCAACCGCCCGAGCTACCCGCGGATCGACGGCAGGGACGACTTCGCCGGGCCGAGCTTCCACTCCGCGCGCTGGGATCACGGCATCGACCTGCGCGGCAAGCGGGTCGCGGTGATCGGCACGGGAGCCAGCGCCTTCCAGTTCGTGCCCGAGATCGCCGGCACCGCCGGCAGCCTGGTCATCTTCCAGCGCACCCCTCCCTGGCTCGGGCCGACGCCCGACTACCACGCCCCGGTCGCCGACGGGCTGCGCTGGTTGTTCCGGCACGTGCCCGGCTACGCGCAGTGGTACCGCTTCTGGCTGTTCGCCGGCTCCGTCGAGGGCGGCCTGCCGGCGGTGGAGGTCGATCCCGCCTGGCCGGGCGGCGAGCGTTCGGTGTCCGCGGCCAACGACGAGCGGCGGGCCCTGCTGACGGCGTACCTGGACCATCTGTTCGACGGGCGGCCGGACCTGCTGCGGGCCGCGGTCCCCGGCTACCCGCCCGGGGCCAAGCGGATGCTGCGCGACAACGGCGTCTGGGCGGCGGCGCTGAAGCGCGACGATGTCGAGCTGGTCACCGACCCGATCAGCCACATCACCGCGAGCGGGATCGCCACCGCCGAGGGCGAGTACGAGGCCGACGTCATCGTCTACGCCACGGGATTCTCGGCCTCCGACTTCCTGATCCCCATGACGGTGACCGGCCGCGACGGCGCGGACCTGCACAAACGCTGGAACGGCGACGCCCGCGCCTACCTCGGCATGACCGTGCCCGGCTTCCCCAACCTCTTCCTCATGTACGGGCCGAACACCAACATCGTGGTCAACGGCAGCATCATCTTCTTCTCCGAATGCGAGGCGCACTACATCGTCGAATGCCTCCGCGCGCTGCTGGCCGGCGGGCACGGCGCGCTGGAGTGCCGCGAGGACGTGCACGACGCGTACAACGAGGTGATCGACGCCGCCAACGGGCAGCGCGCCTGGGGGGTGTCCTCGGTGCGCAGCTGGTACAAGAACGCCTCCGGCCGGGTCTCGCAGAACTGGCCGTTCACCCTCATGGAGTACTGGGAAAGGACCCGCCGTCCGGACCTCGGCGACTACCACCTGCTCTGAACGGCGAGGCCCGGACGGTCGGGCTCAGGCGGCGACGGCGGCGCGGAAGGTGGCCAGGGCCTCGGGGCCGAAATAGGCGCCGTAGCTGGTCGTGGAGTTGCGCAGGGCGTGGGCGGAGATCACGTAGCCGGCGCCGGCGGTCTTGTCGAACTCCTGGAACCAGGGGCCGCCGCTGGAGCCGCCGCCCATGTCGCAGAGCAGGGCGTACTTCATCCCGTAGGCGGGGGTGGCCGAGGCGCCGCTGCAGAACTGCAGGGTCTGGCCACCGTTGCCGTTGCTCGGGTAGCCCAGCAGCAGGTTGGTGGTGCCGGCGGTGGCGGCGTTGAAGCGGATGCCCTGCCCGCCCACGGTCTGCACCGGGGTCTTGCTCTTCACCTTGTTGACCACCAGCATGCCGAAGTCGAGCGGCGGCTGGTGGGCGTCGTCCTTGTAGTAGCCGGACCAGATGTACATGGTGCGCGCCGTGAACTTCCCGTACGGCGCCGCGCCGTTCTTGTAGGCGGGCACGAATACCAGGTTGCTGCTCCAGCGGCCGGCACTGTCGATCATCGCGTGCGCGACGGTCACGATGACGTCCCCGTCGGTGCTGTTCACCACGGTGCCGGAGGCCACGAAGTCCTTGCCGTTGCCGCCCGTGCCGAACACCTTGCCGGCCGTCTTGGCGATGAGGCCGCCGGACTTCCACGTCTGCTGGGCGGCCGCCGACGTGACGTACGGGACCGTGGCCCAGCGCTTGGTGCCGGGGCCGGCGGCGGGCTCGACGTCCACCTGCTCGCCGGCGGCGTACGGGGCCTGTCCCTTATACACATCT
>NZ_VCKX01000141.1 GCF_005889725.1 Nonomuraea zeae | reverse complement strand
GGGCTGCGGGGTGGGCCGGTCAGCCGAGGGCTTGGATGGGATTGTCGCCCGGGACGGCTCGCCGGGTATAGGAGACGAGGTGGTCGATCTCGGTGAAGCCCGCGTCCTCTAAGAGGCCCCAGGCACCGGGTTGCCTGCTCGCCGGGTCGTCGGCGGCGTACAGGATCGTCTCCATGGCGCCGTGCTCGCGCAGCAGGAGGTCGGCCTGCTGGAGCAGGGCCCGTTCGAGGGCCTGGTCGGCGTGGTGGGGAGCCGCACTGAACCACCACAGGACGCCGAGGCCGCTCTGCGGCTCCTGGGCGACGACCTCGGCCGCGGAGTCGTCGTCCCTGGCCTTCAGCCACCAGCCCGGCGGCGTCTGGCTGTCGACGACCTCCACCGGCGGGCAGGCGGTGGCGCCGGGGGCGCAGGGTTTCGTGCGGCGCAGGTAGTGCCAGGAATTACGGCCGGTGAAGCCGGCGTGCTCCAGCACCTTGCGCGTCACGGGCCGGCGGCCGGTCGGGAGGGCCGGCAGGCCCAGGCCCCGCGCGGCGGTGAAGGCATGGACGGCCGCGCCGCCGCTCAGTTCGAGCAGGGCGTGGGCGACCAGCGCTTCGACGATGTCCGGTATCTCCTGTCCGTGTAGCCAGAGAATCTCCCCCGAATCCTCCGTCTGATGCGCCGCGTAGGAGATCACGCCCATGATGTGACCCTCGGGGTCCACCAGGACGTCGGTGCGCGGGCGTTCGAGGTCGGACCAGAGGACGGGCTCGCTGCGGGGCGTTCCGGCCACGGCCTGGTCGAGGGCGGCGGGCGAGCAGGCCGGCTGCCCCGGCAGGGAGTCGGCTTCGATCAGGGCGAGCACGGCCTGCTGGTCGGCGGGCCGGTAAGGGCGCATCCGCATGCTCGGCGCCGGTCCGGGCGCGGCCCGGCCGCAGTGGGCGAGGATCTCGCTCGCGGACAGCGTGTTGCCGGTGCTGGCGGCGGTTCGCATCGCGGCCGTGGCGGCGGGCGCCTCGGTGTCGGGCGGGACCACGAGCAGCAGGTAGCCGTCCTTGTCCCCGCGGATCACCCTGATGGTGTTCGCGGTGCCGGTGAAGCCGCTGACGCGCAGGAACCGGCCGCCGACGAGCAGGTGGGCGGGGGTGTCGTCCCAGGCCGCCAGGTTGAGCTTGACCCGCAGGATGGGGCCGAGCCGGTCCTCCAGGATGGTGACGAGGGCGGGGAGCTCGCGATGGAGGTCGGTGGTGCGTGGCCACCAGGCGCCGTCGAGTGTCCCGTCCCTGGCCAGCGTCGGCTCCAGGAACACGCGAGCCGGCCGGAGCGCGATGGGCGCGGGGGGTGAGTCGTGAATCGGCATCTCGCGTGCCGCCCGTCTCCGGTGCGGGACCGGTCGTGCCTGAGGCGATGCCGACGCGGTTGCCGGCATGCGAAGTATCCCAGGTGAATCCACCATACGCCTCTGCCCGCCGCGGGCTTCGTCGTGCGCGCCGACTGTGTCGCGTGAACGCGGACGGCGGCGGGGAGTGCGATGATCGCGGTGAGTGTTCGCGGGGATGGGGAGCGTCATGGAGCTGGCTGGCCTGGACTACCTGGAGTTGCTCTCAGAGGTGTCCTCGGCCGTCAACAGCAGCCTCGACGCCGACACCGCGCTGCGCCGGCTGGCCAGGATCCTCGTGCCCAGGCTGGCCGACTGGTGCGCGGTCGATCTGGTGGAGGGCGAGAGCCTGCGGCGGGTCAGCGTGGCCTCGGCCGGCGCCCACGCGTTGCCGGCCGGGTCGCGGAGCGCGCAGGCGGCTCCCCTCGGGCTGACGGGTGCGCAGGCGGCCTCGATCGGGCTGACGGGGGCCGTCGGCGCGCTGCCGTTGGAGATGGAGGAGCTGCTGCTGCGCACGCTGCGGACGTCCAGCGCGCTGCTGGTCAGCGCGGCCACCGCCAACGCCCCGGCGGGCGCGGGGCCAGGCGACGACCGGCGGCGGCTGCACCGGCTGCTGGCCGCGGACTCCGCGATCGTGGCTCCGCTGCGCGTGCGCGGCAACGCGCTCGGCGCGCTGACCCTGGTCCGCATCCACCCCGAGGCTCCCCTGACCGCCGAACACCTGCCGCTGGTGGAGGAGCTGGCCCATCGCGCGGCCCTCGCCGTCGACAACACCCGCCTGTACGGCCTGCAGCACGAGATGGCCTCCCGCCTCCAGCACTCCCTGCTGCCGAGGCTGCCCGACGTCAGCCCGCTCAGCCTGGCCGCCGGTTACCTGCCGGCCAGGGAGTCCTCGCAGGTGGGCGGCGACTGGTACGACGCGTTCCGGCTGTCCGACGGGACCCCTGCCCTGGTGATCGGCGATGTGGCGGGCCACGACATCACCGCCGCGACGCAGATGAGCGAGGTCCGCAACATGCTGCGCGCGCTGGCCTTCGACGGGCGGGAGGCGCCGGCACGGGTGGTCTCCCGGCTGGACCGGGCGCTCGGCGGGCTGGGTGAGAGCTTTCTCACGACGATGGTGCTGGCCCGCGTCGAAGGCCCGCCGACCGGGCCCTGGCGGCTGCGCTGGACCAACGCGGGGCATCCGGCGCCGCTGCTGGTCACCAGCGACGGCGGCACCCAGTTCCTGGAGGCCGGACGCGGGCACCTGCTCGGCTTCGACGCCACGTTGCCCAGGAAGGACGCCGTGGAGGAGCTGCCGCCGGGCTCGACGCTCGTTTTCTACACCGACGGGCTGATCGAGCGCAGAAAAGAGCCGCTGGACCGGGGTATGACCCGGCTGCGGAGAAAAATGGGCGGCCTGTCCGGAGCCGATCCGCAGGCGATTTGCGATGAACTGCTCGCGGCCGGTGACACGGCCGGCGAGGACGATATCGCGGTGCTCGCCGTACGACTTCCCGACATGACCGAGAATTTCCCAGAACTTGCCTGAATTCGGGAAAACAGCAGCCGGGGCCCGCACCGTTCAGGTGCGAACCCCGGCTCCCGTCATGCGCTGCGTCAGGCGGCGACGATGTTCTCCGCCTGCGGGCCCTTCTGGCCCTGCACGATGTCGAACGAGACCTTCTGGCCCTCGGTCAGCTCACGGTAGCCACCGTTGGAGACGATGTTGGAGTAGTGCGCGAAGACGTCGGCGCCGCCGCCGTCCTGCGCGATGAAGCCGAAGCCCTTTTCACTGTTGAACCACTTCACGGTTCCGCTTGCCATGTCTATCTCCTCTAGATATGCAGAGATGAAATCCGCACCACGCGAATCCCGTGTCGCCGCGATGAGCCCATCCGGAGATACCGGCAAACAAAAAAACGCACCTGAAGATCCGATCTGACAGGCACGCACAAGTCTTTATGGGTACCACAATGCAACGCTCTCAACGTAGCACACGCGATGAGCGGACCGTACGGCGGACCGGTGCCCACGGATGACCGTCAGGGCGGGCATTACCGGCAAAACCATGCGTATACCCCGATTGTGGCCGATTCCCGAGGCGGAGGATTCCGACGGCGGCCGTTTTGGCGGGCGATGGTTTCGGTGGCGGGCGTCTTCGATGGCCGACGTTTTCGGGGCTCCGGTTTCGGATCGCGGCGGATTTCGCCCGCGGGGCCCTGCCCGGCGGGCCAAGGGGTTGGCTGGAGCCAGGCGAGGTCGGATCCAGGCCGGGCGAGATCGGCGAGGCGTCGTGTGACCCCGTGGTGGCGACGGTCCCGGGGTGGCACGTCGCGCCGGCAACCGACCCGGCCTGCGATGCCAGGCTGGAGCGCCCTGTGATCGCCATCACACGGCTCTGTAGGGGCCCTGGGAGCGACCCCGCATCGGCCGTGCCAGAGTTGCCCCTGCGAGGTCTGCGGAAGGCTCCTGCGCGAGCTGAGCGGCCGCGAAGGCGGGTTGGGCTTGGCTCAGGATGGTGCAGACCGTCACAACCCGCTTTTCGGGCGTCTCCCGCGAGCAGACCGCCCTCCGCCCGGCGGTCGTGCCGCCGCCGTCACCCCAGGCGGGCTCAGCCGCTCCAGCGCCCGCCTCATTCGACGGAACAGCCGGGCGCACGGTCAGGACGTGGGCAGGAGGGTGCCGAGGGGGCCGAGGTCGAGGTTGAGGTCCTCCGGGGTGAGGCCGAAGCGCTCGCAGAGGTCGCCCATCGCCTCCTCCAGCCGCATCAGGGTCACCCCGAGCACCTCGACCTGCTCATCGGACAGCCCGCCCTGCTCCATGCGCCGCACGCACTGCCGCTCCACGAGCTGGCGGATCAGCTCCACCAGGGTGAGGACGAGCCGCGACAGGTCGCGCTCGATGGTCTCGGTGTCGGCGGCGATCCGCCAGCGGGGCGGCTCCACCGTGACGTGTTCGCCCGTCGAAGTGCTCACGTGTTCACATGCTCCCGTCGAAGTCGTCCACCGACACGAGGAGGGTCCTGAGCGAGATGCGTACGAGATCCACGTCCGCGATGGACAGGACGAGGTCGCCGGTCACCACCACGCCGCCCGCCAGCAGCCGGTCCAGCAGGTCCACGAGGGCCACGCGCTCGGGCGGCAGCCGCTCGTCGACCACCACGTCCCGCCTCAACGCGACTCCAGGACCGTGAAGGAGTAGGGCGCCCACGGGCCGGTGAGCCGGACGTCCACGCCGTCCCCGCCGAGCGCCCCCGCCACGGCGGCGAACTCCTCCACCCGGCCCTCGTCCACGAGGTAGGCGCCGTTCAGCAGCATCGACTCCTCGCGCCCGGACAGCCGCGAGTCCTGGGCGCGGTGGCGGCGGCTGGCGGCGGCGACGGCGGCCAGGGCGGCGTGGATGTCCTCCGCGCGCCTGGCGGCCTGCCTGCGGATCTGCTCCCTGACGCGCAGGCTGGCCTGGCGGCGTTTGAGGTAGGACGTGCCCGGCCGCTCGGTCGCCGCGTCGCCGTCCGGATGGGCGTTGCCGTTCACGGCGGGTGCCGCGGACCGGCCCGCGTACGCCTGCACGCCCCACTCCTTGCGGCCCGTGACGTGGGTGAGCACCGCCAGGAAGTCCTCGTTACGCCGCTCCAGCAGGTCGCGTACCTGGTCGTCGTCCCCGTACACCGTGACGAGCCGGACCGGGGCGGTCGCGGTCGCGGCGACCACGGCCTCCACGACGCCGTGGTGGGCGCGGGCGGTCTCGGACAGCCAGTCCAGGTCCTCCAGCGAGCGGCGCAGCGGCTCCTCGCCGAACTCGGCCAGCGGCACCGTGCTCACGTACGCGACCAGGCCGGCGCCGGCGATCGTGCGCACCGGGGTCCCGGCCACCCCGGTCACCTGGCCGACGGGGACATCGTCGCGGGCGACCGCGTAGACGTAGGTGCCGTCACTCATTCGGGTCCCATCCCTTCGGGTCCCGCGGCTCCAGGTCCCGTGACTCCAGGTCCCGTGACTCCAGGTCCCGTCCCTCCAGATCCCGCCCTTCCATGGTGGAGAGCCGGCGGCGCAGCCTGCGGTTCTCCGCGATCAGCTCGCGGTCCCTGCCGGTGAGCCAGGGGTCGTGCTCCCACCAGTCGATGCCCAGCTCCCTGGCCGTGTCCACCGAGGCGATCAGCAGCCGCAGCTTGATCGTGAGCAGCTCGATGTCCAGCAGGTTCACCCGGATGTCCCCGGCGATCACCACGCCTCTGTCGAGCACGCGCTCCAGGATGTCGCCGAGGTTGGCCGACTCGCGGCTGGCCATCGGGGACGCTCCGTGGGAGGAGCGGAGGGCGGAACCGCCCTGTGCAGTTCTGTCCATGTCACAACGCTCCGCTGTCGCCGTTGCCCCGCCGGTACCGCCGCAGCCTTCGATACGACTGCAGGGCGCCGTCCCGGCCGATCTGGGCCTCGTAGATCGCCAGGATGTCGCCGGAGGACGGAATGCGGCGGTCTTCGACGACCTCGACCTGCACCAGCCAGCCGCCGTCCGCCGGCTCGACCGACGTGACGCCCTCGGTGTCTTTCGAGGTCAGCTCGACGATGGCGCGCAGGCCGGCGCTTCCGGCCGTCGCCGCCGTCAGTGTGGGAGCGCGCTTCGTCGGGGCGGCCGTAAGGCGCCTGGTGGGCACGTGATCACCTCCTGTTTCCTGTCACCCGCTGGAGCACCTGCTCGTACAGGTGGTTCTGTTCTTCTTCCGAGATCTCCCCGGCGGCCCGGGCGGCCTCGATCTCCTCGAGCTGCCGCCGGACCGCCATGGGGTTGTTGAATTCACGCTCGGCCTGCTCCTGGATGCGCTCGGCGAGCCACACCACCCCGCGCAGCGGCACGAGCGGCCAGGCCATGATCGCCGTGAGCAGGCCCATCGATCACATCTCCTCGGCCTGCGCCACGACGAAGTCGTACGGGGCGAGCGGCCCGAGCAGCCGCATCTCGACGCGGCCCTCCCAGCGCTCGCTCAGCTCGCTCACGGCGCGTTCGAGGCCCTTCCTGTCGCCGGTCTTGACGAGCAGGGCCAGCAACACGGCGTCGTGCTCGTGGGTCGGCTCACGTACGAGCGCCTCCGTGTAGTGCCCCTCCAGCGCGTCGAGCGCCACCTGGGTGTCCGCGTCCCGCTTGGCCTCCAGCGCGGCGGCGATGATCTCACCGAGCCTGATCCGCTCGTTCCTGGTGGCGTCCTCGGACCTGCCGCGGATGGCCTCCAGCAGGCCGGCCGCCTCCGGGTTCTCCTCGATCACTTCCCACAGCACCGCCTGCTCGGCGTAGCGGCCTCTGACGGTGTACTCGGCCTGCCCCTTGAGCTCCTCCAGCGCGGCCAGGAACTCGTCGTGGTGCGGCGTGAGCAGCTCCTCCACGACCGCGTCGACGTCGGTCAGCACGCCGCCGAAGCGGAACGGCAGCACCGGCCCCTTGGCCGCGACCGCGTCGAGCAGCCTCTCGTGTGCCAGATAGTCGCCCGGCTGGCCCAGCGGCTGGTCCACGTCGACGTCGCTGACCAGGGCCGCGATCTCCCCGTGGCGGACGAGCTTGACCTTGCCCGCCGGGTCGCCCAGCCCCTCCTGCGGGGTGCCCTTGCTGTCCGCGAGGACGATGCCGTAGACGTAGGACGCGAGGTTCTGGGTGCGGCGGGTGGCCTGCTTGGGTACGGAGGCTCCGGAAACCTTGGTGGATCGTCCCATCTCACTTACTCTTTCTGTCGCTTCCGCCTGGGCCTCACCGGGGGTTCCTCTTCTTCTTCCATCGCCTCCGTGCTCGTGGCGTCGTCGGCGAGGCGGTCCAGCTCGTCGTCCGACCGCTCGATCTCCCCCTGGATGACGTTGTCCTGCTGCTGCTCAACCGCGCCGCCGGCCCGGCTCTGCTCCAGGACGTCCGGCAGGCCCTTGGGACCGGACGCGTTCATGTCGAGCCGGTTCGCGGCCTCCGCGAAGCGCAGGTAGGTGTCGACGCTGGCGATGACGATCCGCGTGTCGATGGTCAGGATTTCGATGCCGACGAGCGAGACCCGGACGTAGGCGTCGATCACGAGACCCTTGTCGAGGATCGTGTCGATGACGTCGGCCAAGCCCGTCGGTCCCCCGCGTCCGGCCGTCTGGCTGGCGCCCGCGGGTTGCACAGACGTACTCATAAATATCCCCCCTCGCCTTCCGCCAGCCTGCCCGCGAAAAAACGACAGGGAACTACATAAAGCGAAATAACGGGCAGGCTTGACGTGAGCCCGCGCTGCGGCCGATTACCTGCCGCAATCTTGGTCCGAGGGGACGTTTGCCACAGATTCCGGCACGGTCGGACCACGACATTCGCGCCGCCTCAGGAGACCGCTGGGTCTCACCGCCCGCACGGGTCTCCGCCGCGCAGGCACCCGTCCGGACGGTCAGGAGCCCGTGCGGACTGTCAGGAGCCCGTGCGGACTGTCAGGAGCCCGTGCGGACGCTCCGGCACCCGTGCGGACGGTCAGGAGCTGGCGCGGACGGTCAGGAGCGGGGTGAGGAGCGTGGAGTCGGGGACGTCGCGGCCCTCCAGCTTGTCCATGACCAGCCGGACCGCCTCCCTGCCCACCTCCTCCGCCGGGATCAGCACCGACGTCAGGGGCGGGCCCGCCCGCTCGGCGACGTCGTCCGGGCAGATCGCCACCACCGCCACGTCGTGCGGCACCCGGCGGTCGAGCTGGCGCAGCGCGGCCAGCACGTGGCTCACCGCCGCCTCGTTGTGCACGACCAGGCCGGACAGTCCGGGCCGGTCGAGCAGCAGGTCGCGGACGGTCTCGTACACCTCGTCGAAGGTCTCCTCGCACGGCAGCGCGGCCCCCTTGAGCCCGTGGGCGTCCAGCGCCTCCACGAACCCCTCGCGCGTCCGCCTGGCGAAGCCCGTGCCCCGCTCGTACACCACGGACGGCGCCCCGAGCAGGGCGATCTCCTCATGGCCGCGGTCGGCGAGGTGCTCGACGCAGCGCGCGCCCGCCGCGGCGAAATCCAGGTCCACGCAGGTCAGCCCGGCCGGTGTGGCGGGGAAGCCGATGAGCACGCTCGGCTCGGCCAGCTCCCGCAGCAGCGGCACCCTGCGGTCGTCCAGCTCGACGTCCATGAGGACCAGCGCGTCCACCAGCGCGCTCGCGGCCACCCGCCGGATCCCCTCGGTGCCCTCGTCGGCGGTCAGCAGCAGCACGTCGTGGTCGAAGCGGCGGGCGGCCGTGACCACGGCGCTGGCGAAGCGCATCAGCACGGGCACGTGCATGCCCGCGCGCAGCGGCAGCACGAGGGCGATCACGTTGGACCGCTTGCTGGCCAGGGCGCGGGCGCCGGCGTTCGGGTGGTAGCCGAGCGCGCTGATGCTGTCGAGCACCCGCCGCCTGGTGTCGGCCGAGATCGTCCGCTTGCCGCTGAGCACGTAGGAGACCGTGCTGACCGCCACGCCCGCGTGCTTGGCGACCTCGGAGATCGTGACCGTGCGCCCGCTCAAGCCCCGGCTCCGAAGTCGAGCCCGGCCAGCGTCACACCGTCGTTCTCGAACACCACATAAAGATCGTGCACCCCGTCCGCCGCCGCAAGCGGTGACGCGATGGGGTGATAGGTGTACCGGTCGGTCCTGGGCACGGGGAAGGCGGCCAGCACCTGGCCGTAGAGCGGGTCGCCGCGGCGCAGCGTGAGCATGCCGCCCTCCGTGCTGCCCGCCGTGGCCACGCAGGTCGCGGCACCGGTCAGGTCCACCTGCCGGAACAGGATCCAGGCGCCTTCCGCGCCGGACCTGACGGCGTCGCCGTCCGCCCTGGTCTCGTCCACGAACGTGATCGCGTCGTACTCGTCGTGGCTCGCCGCGCGCAGCGGCCCCGGCTGCGGCGGGATGGTCTCGCCGTCGATCTCGAAGCGGGCGCTCAGGCGCACGTCGGTGGCGCTGCGGCCGACCATGAGCTGGTGGGGCGCGCTCTCCACGACGTACCTGCCCCGCGTCACGTCCCAGAAGGCCAGCTCGGGGACGGGCAGCGTCAGCGTGACCGTACGGCTCTCGCCCGGCTCCAGGCGCACCTTCTCGAACCCGCGCAGGCGGCGCAGCGGCTGCTTGACGCGGGAGCGCTGCTGGTGGGTGTAGAACTGGACGACCTCGACGCCGGGCCGCGCGCCCGCGTTCGTGACCGTCGCCTCGGCCCGCAGGACGTCGCCGTCCACGCGCACGCGCAGGTCGTCGTAGTCGAACGTGGTGTAGCTCAGGCCGTGGCCGAACGGGTGCAGCGGGACGCCGCGGAAATACAGGTAGGTGGCGTCCGAGGCGATGATGTCGTAGTCGAGGAGGTCGGGCAGCTCCTGCTCGGAGCGGTACCACGTCTGGGTGAGGCGGCCCTCCGGGTCGGCGTCGCCGAAGAGCACCTCCGCCAGGGCGTGGCCGTACTCCTGGCCGCCGTGCGCCGACCACAGCACGGCGGGGACCTCGTCGTCGCTCCAGGTGAGCGGGTAGCCGCTGCTGAGAACCATGACGGTACGCGGGTTCGCCTTGCGCGCGGCCTGGACCACGGCGTCCTGGGCGGAGGCGAGGGCCAGGGTCATGCGGTCCTCGGTCTCGCGGCCGTTCACGAGGGGGTGGTCGCCGGCCACGACCACCGCCACGTCCGCGGCGGCGGCCAGCTCGGCGGCCTGCTCGGTGCCGCTCCTGACGACGTCCATGGCCAGCCACACGGCCTGGTCGGCGTCGTCCACCAGGCGCAGCACGCCGTCCTCGCCCGCGCCGACGTAGCAGCCGGTCGAGATGTGGCGCAGGGCGAGCGTGCCGCGCGGGCGCTCCTCCATCCGGAACGTCTGGCGCACCTCCCACCCGTTCGGCCCCGGCTGGTCGTTGACCAGGGGCGCCCCGTCGGCGGAGCCGTCCACCGACACGAAGCGGCCGGTGGTCACGGCCCGCAGCGCGTACGCGCCGCCGCCCCAGTCGAACAGGTCGAACTCGCCCGTCTCCACGCCCACGCTCAGCGGGCCGCCCGCCGGGTCGGCGGCCACGGGCCCCGCGTCCGAGGTCAGCGTCACCCGGTCCACGGCCTCGCAGAACACGGTCTCGCACCGCTCGCCCAGCCCGGCGCGGGCGGTGACGGCGTAGGGCAGGGTGCCGCTGTACCAGTCCTCCATCAGGGTGTCGCCGAGCTGCCCGAGCACCGCGATCCTGGTGACCTCGCCGCTCAGCGGCAGCAGGCCGTCGTTCTTGAGCAGCACGAACGAGCGCCGCGCCGCCTCCCTGGCCAGCTGCTGGTGCTCGGGGCAGTTGACCACGCTGTCGGTGATGTCGTCGTACGGCGTGGCCGGGTCGAACTCGCCCAGCCGGAAGCGGACCGACAGCGCGTGCTGCACGGCCCGGTCGACGTCCGCCTCGCCCAGCAGGCCCTGCGCGAGGGCGTCGCGCAGGTGGCCGAGGGTGGCCTCCGCCCGGTCGTCGTCCTGGGTGAAGCTGTCGAGCCCGGCCTTGACCGCGTGCGCGTACGCCTCGGGCAGCGTGTCGTGGTAGCCCTGCAGCCCGGTGAGGTTGCCCGGCGCGTACGCGTCGCTGACCACGAGGAGGTCGCCGGGCGCCCAGACCCGCAGGACCTGCTCGATCAGCGGGCTGAGGTGCGCGGGGCGGCCGTTGACCAGGTTGTAGGAGGGCATGACGGCCACGGCCACGCCCTGCTCGATGGCCGGCCTGAAGGCGGGCAGCTCGTACTCGCGCAGTACCCGCGGCGGCAGGTTGCTGGACGTCGTGCAGCGGTCGGTCTCGTTGTTGTAGGCGAGGAAGTGCTTGAGCGTCGGCGCGGTCTTGAAAGTTTCGGGAGCGCTCCCACGAAGCCCACGGGCATAGGCCGCGGCCATGACGCCGGTCAGCCACGGATCTTCGGAGTACCCCTCCTCGTTGCGCCCCCAGCGGGGGTCGCGCAGCGGGTTGACCACGGGGGCCCAGACGTTGAGCCCGGCGCCTACCGGGTCCTTGTGGTGGAAGGCGAGCACCTCGTCGCCCGTCGCCTCGCCCACCCTGCGCACCAGGTCGAGGTCCCAGGTCGAGGCCAGGCCCACGGCCTGCGGGAACACCGTGGCGGGGCCGAGCCAGGCCAGGCCGTGCAGCGCTTCTGTGCCGGTGCGGAACGCGCCGACGCCGAGCCGCTCGACCGGGGCCTGGTACTGGTGCAGCAGGCCCAGCTTCTCCGCAAGGGTGAGCCTGCGCATCAGGTCGTCGATCCGGTCGGGCAGCGGGACCACTGGGTCGCGGAAGGGGGGTTCGTGCATGGTCATCCCTCTGAGTGTGTCGAAGCGCTTCGACGACCGGCCTGGGGAAGTTACGCGGACATTTCGGTGGGTTGACTGAAGGGTGCACGTCCCGGTGACCAAGGTCAAGGGATTCGCGACAATCCTCCCGGCAATCTTCCCGAGTCGATCGAGTCGAGAACCCTCGCCGCGCCCCCCAGCGCGGCCGCGTCGTGGCCCAGCGTCGAGGCCACGACCTGGCATCCCCCGGCCGCCGAGGCGACCACGCGGTCACTGAGCTCCTCCTGGACGGCAGGCAGCAGCCATGGCGCCAGCGGGACGTAGTAGCCCCCGAGGATGACCACTTCCGGATTGAGGAGATTGGCCAGGACGGACACACCCCTGCCCAGGCTCCGGCCCACCGACTCCAGCGTGGCCAGGGTGCCGGCGTCGCGCGCGCGGGCCAGGCGGACGGACTCCTCGATCTCGACCTGGATCTCCGCCGGAGCCGGGATCTTGCGCAGCACGGCCGCGATCCCCGCCATGGCCTCCAGGCAGCCGCGCCGGCCGCAGTGGCACTCGGGCCCGTCGGGGTCGAGCTGGACGTGGCCGATCTCGCCGCTGTAGCCGAGGCCGCCACGGCGCAGCCGCCCGTCGAGGATGATGCCCGCGCCCACGCCCACCTCGCCGGTGAGGTAGACCAGGTCGGATGCGCCCGCGTGCGCGCCGAAGCGCTGCTCGGCCAGGGCCGCGAGATTGGCGTCGTTGTCGACCTGGATCGGGAAGCCGGGGTCGCGCAGCGCCTTGGCCAGGTCGCCGCCGATGTCGGCGTCGCGCCAGCCGAGGTTGGGCGCCAGGCGTACGGTGCCCTGCACGTCGACCAGCCCCGGCACGGCCACGGCCAGGCCCAGGACCTGACGCTCCTCCTTGGCCATGCGGCCGACCACCCGCCGGATGATCGCGCCGACGCCGGCCACCCCCTGGTTGACCGAGTCGCCGCCCGAGAACGAGCGCCGCCACGTCAGCAGCCGCTGCCCCGCCAGGTCGGTGGCCACGGCGGACACGTAGTCGACATTGATCTCGACCCCGATGGCCGCGTAAGGGGAGCCGTCGAGCACGAGCATCGTGGCCGGCCGCCCCACCCGGTTTTCCGTCAGCCCCGTCTCACGCACCAGCCGCCGGTCGATCAGGTCCGCGACCAGGCTGGACACCGTCGCCTTGTTCAGCCCGGTGGAGGCCGCGATGTCGGCGCGCGAGCAGGGCGCGTGCTCGCGGACGAACCTCAGCACGACGGCCAGGTTGGTGGCCCGCACGTCGGCGAAGTCGGCCGGCTGAGGGCCGGTCGTAGAAGTGATCAATATCAGCCCCGTTCCCGCCAAGAGATGACCCCAGCATGCCGCATCGCGGGCTCCCTTCCCTAATGGGAAATCCGCTCGTCACGCCGCCGCGCCGCCCGGTGGAGCCCGCAGCGGCAGCCTGATCCGCAGATTTCTCACTGGCACCAACCTGTGACCGCCATGGTCTCTTGTGGCCGCGGTCACAGTCTACTAATTTGTTTGGTCGCAATACCAACTAATTTGAGAGGCTATCTCCACTCGGAGAAGGGAGCGAGCCATGCCGGACGTCACGTCTCGCCGCGGGTTCCTCGGTCTGGTCGGTGCGAGCGTTCTGGTTGCGGGCTGCGCCGAGAAGAAGGAGCTGTCCAAGGGCACGGCCGTCGCGGCCGACAAGCTGAAGAGCCTGGTGCCCACGAGGATCCCGTTCGACATCCCGGGCCTCAAGCCCGACCTGCCCGGCAGCGAGTTCGTCCAGCCGGGATATCTGACCCGCCCGGCCGCCATGGTCCAGGCCGTCACCACCAAGCCGCTGACCAGCGGCAAGGAGGTGACCGCGATGACCCCGCTGTGGGGCACGGTGCCACCGGGGCTGGGCAGCAACTCCTACTACGACACCGTCAACGAGCGCCTCGGCGGCACCGTGCGGTTCAACATCTCGGACGGCAACACCTACGGCCAGAAGCTCAGCACGCTGCTGGCCAGCGGCGACGTGCCGGACATGGTCTGCGTCCCGAACTGGGAGCTGATCAAGATCGCCCGCTTCACCGAGGCGGCCAACAAGCTCTTCGCCGACCTGTCGCCCTACCTGGCCGGGGACAAGGCCAAGGAATTCCCGATGCTGGCCAACTACGACACCGCGGCCTGGCAGTACGGCGTCTTCGGCGGCGTCCTGCAGGGCATCCCGTGGCAGAACGACCCCTTCCCGTTCGCCACCTTCGTCCGCCAGGACATCCTGGAGGAGCTCGGCCTGCAGCACCCCAAGAGCGGCGACGACCTGATGGCGCTCGGCAAGGCCATCACCGACGAGAAGAAGAAGCGCTGGGCGTTCGGCGGCGGCATGGAGCAGGAGATGCAGCGCGCCTACGGCGCCCCGCGCGAGTGGCGCAAGAAGGGCGACGGCACGCTCATCTACAAGTACGAGACCCCCGAGTGGGCCGCGTCGATCGAGTTCATGACCAAGCTCTACGCGGCCGGGTACGTGCACCCCGACATCGTGGCCAACAAGGACGCCGACAACAAAGGCATCTTCGGCAGCGGCCAGATGGTCGTCTACCGGGACGGCCTCGGCTCCTGGCACGAGAACCTCGGCCGCTTCCAGCCCGACAACCCGAAGTTCCGCCAGCAGATCGTCAACCCCTACCCGGCGCAGGCCGGCGCCAAGGCCATCATGTGGCGCAACGAGCCGGCCAGCATGTTCGCCTTCGTCAAGAACGGCCTCGGCGAGGCCCGCACCCGCGAGCTGCTCGCCCTGGCCAACTGGACGTCGGCGCCGTTCGGCACCCAGGAGTACGAGCTGGTCTTCAACGGCGTCGAGGGCAAGCACTACAAGGTCGACGGCGGCAAGGTCCAGCAGACGGCGCTCGGGCGCAAGGAGGTCGCGCCCACGTACATGTTCCTGTCGGGCCGGCCGAACGCCAACGAGAAGAGCCAGTACGAGGGCCTCGTGCAGTCCCTCTACGACTGGTCGACGCTGGCCGCGTCGCTCCTGGAGAACGACCCGTTCGTCGGCATCCGCGTCGAGACGCCCTCGAAGATGGCCGGCCTGGCCCAGCCCACCGAGGACAAGATGCAGGAGATCTTCCGCGGCAAGCGGCCGGTCTCCGAGTGGTCGAAGATCGTCAAGGAGTGGCAGGACCAGGGCGGGAACGAGGCGCGCGAGTTCTACATGAAGGTCGCCCGTGAGAACGGCAGGCTTTGACACCGTGAGGCATCACCCGGGCTCTGGGAACCTGCCATGGGCGTGGTGACCGCCAAGCGCCCCGTACGACCCGGCAGCACCGCCCCGGCGAAGCAGGCGGGGCCGACGTGGCGCGCCAAGCTGCGCAGGGACTGGCCGCTGCTGGTGATGAACCTGCCGATGCTGCTGGTCGTCCTCGCCTTCTGGTGGATCCCGGCGCTCGGCAACGTCATCGCGTTCCAGGACTACAACCCCTTCACGGGCGGCATCGCCGGCAGCCCGATCATCGGTTTCACCAACTTCGCGCTGCTGATGGAGGATCCGCAGTTCCTGCGCGCGGTGGTGAACACGCTGTCGATCACGGCCTTCCAGCTCGTCTTCTACTTCCCCGTGCCGATCATGCTGGCGCTGCTGCTGAACAGCATCGTCTCGGCCCGGCTGAGGGCGTTCGTGCAGGGCGTGGTCTACATGCCGTTCTTCTTCTCCTGGGTGCTGGTCGTGGCCATCTTCCAGCAGATGTTCGGCGGGGCCGGGCTGCTGGCGCAGCTCCTGCGGGAGAACGGCCGCGAAGCCGTCGACTGGATGACGAACTCGGACACGTTCATCCTGCTGATCACCTCCCAGACGATCTGGAAGGACGCGGGCTGGGGCGCGATCATCTTCCTGGCCGCCCTCAGCACCATCGACCCGAACCTGTACGAGGCCGCGGCCGTGGACGGCGCCCGCCGGTGGCGGCGGATGTGGCACATCACGCTGCCCGGGCTCCGTCCCGTGATCGTGCTGCTGCTGATCCTGCGGCTGGGCGACGCGCTGAACGTCGGCTTCGAGCAGTTCATGCTCCAGCGCAGCGCCGTCGGCAGCGGGGCGTCCGAGGTGTTCGACACGTTCGTCTACTGGTCGGGCCTGCGCACCGGCGACCTCGGGTACGGGGCGGCGGCCGGGCTGTTCAAGGGCCTGGTCGGGCTGCTGCTCATCGTGGCGGCCAACCGGGTGGCGCACGCGTTCGGTGAGCGAGGGGTGTATTCGAGATGACCACGCTGACGTCCGGGCCCCGCACTTCCGGGCCCCGGGCCAGGAAGCCCTCGGGGCTGGCGCCGTGGGAGGAGCGGCCCTCACCGGCCGGGCAGCTCGGCAAGGGCGGGCTGGTGACGCTGATCGTGCTGATCGTGCTCGGCCCGCTCTACACGATCGTGCTGACCAGCCTCAGCTCCTCCGCCACCGTCAACCGCGTGGGCGGGCTCGTGCTGGTGCCCGACGGGATCACGTTCGACGCCTACCGGCAGATCTTCTCCGACACCGTGGTCAGCCGGGCCGTGCTGGTCAGCACCGGGGTGACGATCGTCGGGACGCTGATCAGCGCGGGGGTGAGCGTGCTGGGGGCGTACTCGCTGTCGCGGCCCGGCTCGTTCCTGCACCGGCCGCTGCTGTTCAGCGTGCTGCTGATGTTCGTCTTCTTCCCCGGCATCATCCCCGTCTACCTGATGGTGAGCGGGCTCGGGCTGAAGGACAGTTACTGGTCGCTGATCCTGCCGACGGCCGTCTCCGCGTTCAACGTGGTCGTGCTGCGCTCGTTCTTCATGAGCATCCCCGGCGAGGTGCTGGACAGCGCGCGGATCGACGGGGCCGGGGAGTTCCGCATCCTGTGGCGGATCGTCCTGCCCATGTCGAAGGCGGTCACGGCCGTGGTCGCCATGTTCTACGCGGTCGGCTACTGGAACGCGTGGTTCAACGCGATGCTCTACATCGACGACACGCGCAAGTGGCCGCTGGCGCTGATCCTGCGCCAGTACGTGGTGGACTCCAATCCGCTGCCGAGCGCCACCGCCGGCGTCACGGGTGACGCGCCGCCGACCCTGGCGATCAAGATGGCCATCGTGGTGATCGCGGTCGTCCCCGCGCTGATCATCTATCCCCTGGTCCAGCGCCACTTCACCAAGGGCGTCATCGTGGGGGCCATCAAGGGCTGATCCAGGTCTCGGCGGCCCGCGTCCGGGTAGCAGGCGGGCATGCACACACTCGTCAAAGGCCTGATCGCGGGTGCGGCCGGCACCAGCGCGCTCAATATCGCCTCATATCTCGACATGTTGATCCGGGCGCGCGGTGCCAGCAGCATTCCGGAGCAGGCCGCGGGCCGGCTCGCCGACCTCGCGGACGTCGACCTCGGGCAGGGCGAGCAGGCCGGCCACCGCAAGGAGGCGCTGGGCGCGCTCCTCGGGTACGGCACGGGCGCGGGCGCCGGCGTCTGCTACGCGCTGCTCTCGTCGGGGCGGCGGCTCCCGTGGCCCGCCGGGGTGCTGGCGCTCACCGCGCTGGCGATGACCGGGTCGAACGCTCCCCTGGCGCTGCTCGGCACCACCGACCCGCGCCAGTGGTCGGCCGCCGACTGGATCTCGGACGCCGTCCCCCACCTCGCCTACGGGGTCGCGGCGTACGCGGCGGACCGGATGCTGAGCTCTTGACAGCCGGGAGGGCCGGGCAGAGCGTGGCGCTCACACGCGTCACCCGAGGGGGCCGCCATGGCCGTACACGAGATCCGCATCGACCCGTCCCGCACCCTTCGCGAGCAGCCTGAGACCGGGCACAACCGCTGGCATCCTGACATCTCGCCCGTCGTGCGGTGCGCACCGGGCGACGAGGTGATCATGGAGACCCGCGACGCGTTCGACGGCCAGATGGGCCCGGACGCCACGCTCAAGACCGTCGAGGCGCCCGACCTCGACGTCGTCCACCCGCTCACCGGCCCCGTCCACGTCGAGGGCGCACAGCCCGGCGACCTGCTGGAGATCGAGATCTTGGAGGTCGTCCCCGGCGACTACGGTTACACGGTGCAGGTGCCCGGGTTCGGGTTCCTGCGCGAGGTGTTCCCGGAGCCGTTCATGGTGCGCTGGCGGCTCGCCGACGGCTGGGCCACCTCCGAGGACCTGCCGGGCGTGCGCATCCCGGCGGCGCCGTTCATGGGCACGATCGGCCTGTCGCCCGGGCACGCGACGCTGGCCCGGGTCACCGCCCGCGAGCAGGCGGCGCTGGAGCGCGGCGGCTTCGTCCTGCCGCCGTCGGCCGACGGCGCGGTGCCGGCCGACCCGGCGATCGCGGGCACCGGGCTGCGCACGATCCCGCCCAGGGAGCAGGCGGGCAACATGGACATCAAGCAGCTCGGGGCGGGGACGCGCCTGTACGTCCCGGTGGACACGCCGGGGGCGCTGTTCTCGGCCGGGGACGCGCACTTCGCGCAGGGCGACTGCGAGGCGTGCGGGACGGCCATCGAGATGACCGCCACGCTCCGGGTCCGGTTCACGGTGCACGCCGGGCAGGCGGCGGAGAAGGGCATCCGCGGGCCGCGCTTCGCCCGCTCCGACTACTGGGTGGCGCCGCAGTACGCGGCTCCGCGGCGCTTCTACGCGACGACGGGGATGTCGGTGAGCCGGGACGGGGCGGTCGCCGCCGAGGACGCGACGCTGGCGGCGCGCAACGCCCTGCTCGACATGATCGACCACCTCGGGGAGCGGGGGTGGAGCCCGCAGCAGGCGTACGCGATCTGCAGCGTCGCCGTCGATCTCAAGGTCAGCCAGCTCGTGGACGTGCCCAGCTTCCTGGTGTCGGCGTTCCTGCCCGAGGACATCTTCACCGGGTAGCCCTCGGGGGGCGCCGCCTGCGCGGCGCCCCCTCGCTCGTTACGCGGGACTGCAGGTGAGCGTGGCAGGTGGCGTGTTGGTGCCGGTGTAGCTGCCGTTGAAGCCGAACGACGTCGTGGCGCCGGCGGCCAGGGTGCCGTTGTAGGAGGCGTTCACGACGGTGACGTTGGCGCCGGTCTGGGTCGGGGTGCCGCTCCAGAGCTGGGTGATCTTCTGGTCACCCGGCCAGGTCCAGGTGACCTTCCAGCCGGTGATCTGGGCGGTGCCGGTGTTCTTGACCGACACGTCCGCCTGGAAGCCGCCCGGCCAGGAGTTGCCGGCCTGGTAGGTCGCCGTGCAGCCGCTGCCCGTGGTGGGGGTGACCGTGGGAGTGACCGTGGGCGTCACGGTCGGCGTCACTGTGGGGGTCACGGTCGGGGTGACGGTCACGGGCGGGCCGGTGCGGTCGCCGTACAGGATGCCCCGGCCGTTGGTGCCCAGATAGACGCGGCCGTAGACGCGCAGGTCACCGGTCAGGGCCTCGCCCATGTTGCCCCACTGGTGCTTGTCGTCGTTGATGCGCAGCCAGCTCGACCCGCCGGTGTCGGAGCGGTACAGGCCGGTGACGCCGTCGATCGTGGCCACGGCGAAGACCGCCAGGTAGTTGCCGCCGGGCGCCGCCTTGCCGAAGCCGACGTTGACCGCGTTCGTGATGCCGGACAGCTTGGTGAAGGAGGCCCCGCTGTTGGTCGAGTGCCAGATGCCGCCCTCGCCGGCCACCCAGAGGTCGCCTTCGATGCCGGGCACGGCCTTGAGCTTGCCGCCGGTGGCCGGCAGCCCCGTGGCGGCGGTGGCGGTGAACGTGGCGCCGCCGTTGGTGCTGACGTAGACGCGGCCGCCGCTGAAGCCGTAGAACTTCGACGCGTTGACCCGGTCGGACTCCACGATCGCGCCGGTCGGCAGTCCGGACGCCTGCTGCCAGGAGTTGCCGTAGCCCACCGAGTAGACCGGGGTCACGCCCTTGGGCGCCCAGACGAAGCGGGAGCCGTCGGCCGCCGCGGCCACCGTGCCGCCCTCGTTCACGCCGCCCGGCTCCGTGCCCTGGAACCAGTTCGCGCCGCCGTCGGTGGAGAAGGCCACGTGGCTGTCGTTGGGGCGGTCGGCGTCGGTGAAGTTGCCCGCCCTGACCATGATCGAGGGGCTCTTCTCCGCGTAGTCCAGGCTGGTGGTGGAGGTGAAGTTCGGGGCCGTGAACATCATCGACGGCACCGCGTCCAGGTTGGTGTGGCGGAAGCCGGCGATGTCACCGAGGCCGCTGACCAGGGGCACGCCGGTCGGCGGGCTGATCAGGTCGAGGACCGCGGTCTCCTCCAGGCCCTTGGCCATGGGCCGGATGGTGAACTGGCCGCCCGTGTCCCACTGGGTGAGGTTCTCGGTGCCGTAGAGCGTGGCGCCGGTGCCGTACATCATCCTGTTGGAGTCGAACGGGTCGATCTCCAGCGACTCGGTCATCCAGCCGAGCTTGGGCGTGACCTCGGGCGGCTGCGGGTTGGTGCCGAAGGTCAGCCACGGGTTCTCGGTGACGTTCATCGTGTAGCGGAAGCTGCGGTTCGGGTACGAGGTCCAGTCCCACACGCGGGTCCACGTGGCGCCGGAGTCCGTCGATCTGAAGAAGATCACGTCCGGCCACCAGGAGATCTGGGTGGCCACCATGAGCGTGCCCGGCTTCTGCCGGTCGACCGTCAGGCCGCTGTAGCCGAAGTAGTCGTCGGCGCTGGAGGACGGGATCGGGCTGATCTGCGTCCAGGCGCCGGTCGCGGTGGCGTAGCGCCACACGTCGCCCTTGGCCCCGTCGTACGGGCCGCCGGTGTCGCTCGTGGCGAGGTAGAGGTAGCCGTTGACCGTGTCCAGCACGCCCTTGTGCGCGATGTAGCCGGTCGGCTGCCCGGCCAGGCGCGACCAGGTGGCGCCGCCGTCCGTGGTGCGGTAGACCGTGTTCTCCTTGTCCGCGACGCCCACGTAGATGGTCTTGGTGGCGGTGCCCGCGGTGGAGGAGCGCTTGTCGTAGGTCACCCACACGACGCCGGGGCGGTGGCTGAGATAGCCGTTGGCGTCGCTCGGGTCCTGGGCGTAGTTGCCGGCGTTGGGGAAGCTCGCCACCTTGGCCCAGGTCGCGCCGTAGTCGGTGCTGCGCCACAGGCCGTTGCCGTTGGGGGTGCCGAAGTACAGGACGCTGTTGTTGTTCGGGTCCACGGACAGCGCCTCGCCCATGCCTCTGCCCGGCATGTTGCCGCCGAGCTTGAAGGGAAGGGGCGTGACCTGCCAGTTGTCACCCTTGTCCGTGGAGCGCAGGATCGCGCCGTTGTTGGGGTCCCAGCTGTTGGTGTACATGCCCACGGCGGCGTACACGCGGTTGGTCTGCACGGGGTCCGTGGCCATGCTGATCACGCCGTTGTAGCCCCACTTGTCCCAGCCCGCCCAGTCGAGCAGGGGGGTCCAGGACTTGGTGGTCTGGTTCCAGCGGTACGCCCCGCCGATGTCGGTGCGGGCGTAGATGAGGTTCCTCTCCGTCTGGTTGAAGATGATGCCGGGCACGAAGCCGCCGCCGTCGATCCTGACGTTCTTGTACGCGTAAGGATCCGAGGCGACGGCCGACACCGGCGACATCCGCACGACCGCCGCCACCAACAGGACGGCGGCGGTCATGAGCATGACGAATAATCTTCTTCGCATGCGCGGCTCTCCCTTTCCAGGCACGCCAGCAGGCGCCCCAAAGGCTTCAGATGACCGCCATGCACGAGCAGAGTGCAGGACCCTGACCGTCACCGCGCCTTCCGCGCATGAGCTCACCAGCAGGCTCACACACGGGCGCATCGAAGGTCAATAGTTTGGATAGACAACGAATTAACAGCGCAAGGAGGCAGGCGTGGCAGCATTTCCCGACTACCGCGTGGACGGCAAGGTCGCCCTGGTCACGGGCGCGGCGCGCGGTCTCGGCCGGGCGATCTCACTGGCTCTGGCCAACGCCGGCGCCAACGTCGCCCTGGGTTTGCGGGACGCCGAGGCGGACGCAGGGCCGGCCGGCGAGATCGGCGCGCTCGGGCGGGAGGCGCTCCCGCTGCAGATGGACATGACCGTCCCCGAGCAGATCGCCGGGGCCGTGCGCGCCGCGCGGGAGCGGTTCGGCCGGATCGACATCCTGGTCAACAACGCGGGCGTCGCGCCGGGCAACCCGGCCGAGGACGTCACGGAGGCCGACTTCGACCGCACGCTCCAGGTCAATCTCAAGGGCACGTTCCTGGCCAGCCAGGCCGCCGGGCGGATCATGATCGAGCAGGGCCACGGCACGATCGTCAACGTGGGCTCCCAGGCCGGCGAGGTCGCCCTGCCCGGCGAGTCCGTCTACTGCATGACCAAGGCGGCCATCGCGCACCTCACCCGCTGCCTCGCGGTCGAGTGGGGAGCCCACGGCATCACGGTGAACAACGTCGCGCCCACCTTCATCCGCACGCCGGGCACGGCGCGGGCCCTGTCCGACCCCGCGTTCGAGGCGGACGTGATCGAGCGGATCGCGGCCCTGCACCGCATCGGCGAGCCCATGGACGTCGCCGGTGCGGTGCTCTTCCTGGCCTCCCCCGCCGCCTCGCTGATCACCGGGCACACGCTCGTCGTCGACGGCGGCTGGACGGTCCGGTGACGGCTCACACGAGCGCGCGGCTGCCGGCCCGGCCGCGAGTGCCCACCCGCTCGCCCGCCGCCGCCCAGAGCGCGACCCCGATGTACAGGACCTGCTCGGGGATCCGCTGCCACAGCGGCGACGCCGCCCCGCCCGCGAAGCTCACGTCGGCCACGGCCGCGTAGATGTTGGCGGGCAGCATGAGCACGAACAGGACGGCCAGGCAGACCCCCGCCGCCCTGCGCGTCCCCGCGAGGACCAGCCCCACGGCTCCGGCCAGTTCCAGCACGCCGGTCAGGTAGACCATGAGCGCCGGCAGCGGCACGAACGGCGGCACCATGGCCAGCATGTCGGCGTGGTTCGGCATGAAGGTCACGCCGGCCGGCACGAAGTGCGCGCTCGCCGTCATCACGAGCATCACGGCGAGCCCGTGGGCGGCGCTCACCCGCCAGGCGGCGAACCGGCTCACACCCAGCGCGCCCAGGAGCCGGAACGCCAGCGTGGCGACCAGCAGCACGACTACGGTCATGACTTCCCCCTCATTGGATAGTGAAACTATCTGCTCACTGGATAACTGTACTATCCAATCAGCGCAGGGGGAAGCTCCTTCTACGTCCGGGCCACAGGCTCCCTCTGCGACCCGGACGGGCACGGGCGTGGCGGCCACGAGCTCGCTCGTGGCCGCCACGATCGCTATCGGGTCAGCGCGAAGTCCTTGATCCGCAGGTCGCCCTTGAAGACGAGGAACAGGCTTCCCTTGCCGGCCATCGCCGTGGCGGTGGCCGTACCCCACTGGTAGATCCCGCCGGTGGCGGGCACCTGCACGGTGGCGAGCAGCGCGCCGGTCGGCGAGCCGGCCCGCACCTCGAAGGAGCCGCCGGCCGCCGAGGCCACCGAGGCCGTGAGGCGCGAGCCGTACGAGGCGCCGGTGAAGGAGATCCAGTCGCCGGCCGTGCCCTCCACGACCTCGCCGCTGATCTTGGTCTCGTCCGCGAAGGCCACGCCCGAGTAGTCGTCGAAGTCCATCGCCCTGGTGGTCCTGCTCAGGTCGCGCACGGGGATGGTCTCGCCGGACACGCGCAGCGTGGTCGACTGGCGGATCCGGTCGGAGGCGGAGCCGACGAGGATGTCATGGGTGGCGTTCTCGACCGCCCACGTGTTGCGGGTGTGGTCCCAGACGGCCAGATCGGACTTCTTCAGGGTGAAGCTCACGGTACGGCTCTCGCCCGGGGCGAGCGTGATCCGCTGGAAGGCGCGCAGCTGCTTGACCGGCTGCTTGAACCGGGAGCTCTGCTGGTGGGTGTAGAGCTGGACCACCTCGTCGCCCTTGACGCCGCCGGTGTTGGTGACCTTCACGCTCACCTTGTCGCCCTGCACCTTCAGCCCCTGGTAGCCGAAGGAGGTGTAGCTCAGCCCGTGGCCGAAGGAGTAGAGCGGCTTGGCCTTCCCGTACAGGTAGGTCATCCCGGTCTTGGCCAGGTCGTAGTCGAAGATGCTGGGCAGGTCGTCCGAGGCGGGCCAGGTCTGGGTGATCCGGCCGGCCGGGTTGACGTCGCCGAAGAGCACGTCGGCGATGGCGTGGCCGGTCTCGGAGCCCGCGTGGGTGGTCCACAGCAGGTTCGGCGCGTCCACGATGACCGGGTAGCTGGTCTCCAGGACGACGACGGTCTTCGGGTTGGCCTTGCGCACGGCCTCGATCAGCCGCCGCTGGCCCTCACCGAGCTGCAGGTTGTCGCGGTCGTGGAACTCGCGTCCGGCCACGAACGGGTGGCTGCCCACGACCACGACCGCCACCTCGGCCTTGGCGGCCTGCGCGGCGGCCTCGGCGACGCCGTCCGAGACGACCTCCTTGCCGAAGCGGGACGCCTGCGCCTTGGGCACCAGGCCGAGCGTGCCGTCCGCGGCGACGCCCACGTACGGGTCGGGCAGCGCGAACCAGCCCTCGACGGCCTCGTACCCGGCGTACCTGATCAGGTAGCTGCCGTCGGCCTGCCGCTCCAGCGCGAACTGCTGGGAGACGTACCAGCCGTCGGGGTCGGCGTCATCGGTGTCGAGCGAGCGCCAGTCGCCGCCCAGCAGCTTGCCGTTGCCCGCGTTGCGCAGCGTGGACACGCCGCCGGTCCAGTCCGTCAGGTCCCACTGCGAGGCCGCGGTGGGCGCGGTGTCGGTCAGCGCGGCGTTGTCGTCGGGGCCGGTGCCGGTGGCGGTGACGTACTTGCCGGAGTCCAGGTGCTTGAGCGCGATCCGCTCCAGGCCCTGGCTGGTGGCGACGTTCCCCACGCGCTCCTTGATCCCGTCGAGCGGCGTCACCTGGTAGGGCATCTGCCCGGCGTACCAGTCGCGGTACAGCTTGCCGGACAGCGGCCCGACCACGGCCGCCGAGCCGGGCTTGGCCAGCGGCAGCACGCCGGAGTTGCGCAGCAGCACCGCCGCCTTGGCCGCGGTCTCGCGGTTCAGCCGCTGGTTCGCGGCGCTGTTGATGACGTCCTTGGTGATCTTCTTGTACGGCCCGCCGTCCGGGTCGAAGTGGCCCAGCCGGGTCCTGATGGAAAGGACGCTGCGCACCGCCTTGTCCACGTCCGCCTGGGTGATGCGGCCCTGGTCCAGCGCGGCCGTGAGGTTCTGCACCATCGGCCCGATGTCGCTGCCGTCGATCGTGTAGCTGTCGAGCCCGGCCTTGAGCACGGCGGCGAACGCCTCGGGCTTGTTGTCGTAGTACTTCTCCAGGTCGGTCAGGGCGTGCGGCCCCCAGGCGTCGCTGACGTTGTAGAGCGTCTTGTCGGTCCACGACCTGACCTGCGTGTTCAGGTCGGTGTTGACGTGGTTCGGGCGCCCGTTGACCAGGTTGTACGACGCCATGACCCCGGTCGCAGCGTCGGCCGAGATCGCGGCCTTGAAGGCGGGCTCGTAGTACTCGTGCTTGAGCTTGGGCGTCAGGTTGGAAGAGCTCAGGCTCCGGTTGGCCTCGTTGTTGTAGGCCAGGTAGTGCTTCAGCACCGGCGCGGCCTTCAGGTAGAAGGGGTCGTCACCCTGCAGCCCCTTGCCGTAGGCGGTCGAGATGGCCCCGGTCAGCAGCGGGTCCTCCGAGTAGCCCTCCTCGTTGCGGCCCGCCCTCGGGTCGCGCAGCAGGTCCACCACGGGCGCCCACACCTGCAGGCCCCACAGCACGGGATCGACGGCGTTGTAGCCGCGCGCCTCGTCGCCGACGGCCGAGCCGACCTTCTTGATCTGCGCCGGGTCCCAGGTGCTGGCCAGCCCGACCGCCTGCGGGAACACCGTGCCGCTGGCGAACTTCTGGTTCCAGTTGTCGTTGAGGTGGTTGGACCAGCCGACGCCGTGCAGCGCCTCGGTGCCGTTCTTGTGGTAGCCGATGCCCAGCCGCGGGATCGCCGGCTGCGACTGGTGCAGCAGGCTGAGCTTCTCCTGGAGGGTCAGCCGGCCGAGCAGGTCGCTGACGCGCTGCTCCAGCGGCAGGCCCGGGTTCTGGAACGGGTAGTCCGCCGCCTGGACCGGCGGCGCGGCCAGCAGCGCGGCGGCCAGGGTGAGGGTGGCTAACAGGGGGGTTCTTGCACGCATGGATGGGTCTCCATCACTTGATGGCGCCGACCGTCACACCTCGGGTCAGCGTGCGCTGGAAGATCAGGAAAAAGGCGATCGCCGGTACGACGCCGAGCAGGGCGGAGGCGCTGGACATGGTGGCGTCCATGTACTTCTCGCCCTGCAGGACACCGAGCGCGACGGGCACCGTCTGGGTGTCGTTCGAGATGAGGAAGATCAGTGGCAGGAAGAACTCGTTCCAGGTCCAGATGAAGAAGAAGATCAGCAGGACGTTGAGCGTGGGCCGGCTGATCGGCACCACGATCCGCCACAGCGAGCGCAGCCGCCCCGCGCCGTCGATCGCCGCCGCCTCCAGGATCTCCTTCGGGAACTGGCCCAGGACCGCGCTCAGCAGGTACGTGCCGAACGCCGCCTGGATCACCGTCATGACGATGATCACCGCGAGCTGCGTGTCGTAGAGGCCCACGGCCTTGGCCAGGTAGTACAGCGGGTAGGCCAGCGCCTCCTGCGGCAGCGTGTTGGCCACCAGGAACAGCACGAGGATCGACAGCCGCCCCTTCACCCGGCCGATGCCCAGCGCGTACGCGTTGAGCACCGACAGCACGACCGCGAGCACCGACACCGAGGCGCTGATGACCAAGCTGTTCCAGAGCTTGGTGCCGAAGTCGACCCGGTTCCAGAAATCGATGATCCCCTGGAGGTAGAGCCCGTCCGGCAGGCTCAGCGGGCCCTGGGAGCTGTAGTCGGCCGGCGACTTGACCGCGTTGATCGCCACGATCGCGAACGGGAACACCATCACGACCGCCAGCACGACCAGCGCGAACAGCACCGCCCAGCGTCCTGGGCCCCTCATTGGTCACGCTCCTGGACGCGCAGGAACAGGAACGTCACCACGATGATGATCAGGGCCAGCACCGTGGCGATGGCGGAGCCGTACCCCACGTTGCTCTTCTGGAAGAAGTTCAGGTACGAGAAGTACGACGGCACCATCGTCGCGTTGCCCGGACCGCCGCGGGTCAGCACGAAGATCGGCCCGAACACCTTCAGCGCCGCGATCGTGCACGTCAGCAGCACCACGAAGATCTCCGGCCGGATCTGCGGGATCGTGATGTGCCAGAACTTGCGCCACCACGAGGCCCCGTCGATCTCGGCCGCCTCGTAGTACGCGGGGTCCACCCGCTGCAACCCCGCCATGAAGATCACCACCGGATAGCCGAGCTGGAACCAGACCATGACCGCCATGACGGTGGCCAGCGCCAGGCCGGGATCGCCCAGCCAGTCGAGGTCCAGCCCGAAGATCTGGTTGACCGCGCCGTAGGACGGGTGCAGCATCCATCCCCACACCACGCCGGCCACCGCGACCGGCAGCACCTGCGGCAGGTAGTACATCGCCCGCAGCGCAGAGGCCGTCCGCGGCCCGAACCGCCGGCCGATGTAGTCGAACAGGGCCGCCGCCAGCACGAGGCCGATCGCGGTCGGCACGATGGCCATGGCCACGATCAGGCCCGCGTTGTGCTGGAACGACTGCCAGAACCGCTCGTCCGCCAGCAGCCTGGTGTAGTTGTCGAAGCCGATCCACCGGGGCGTGCCCACCCCCGACCAGCGGGTGAAGCTCGCCCCCACGTTCATCAGGAACGGCACGACGATGACGGCCAGGAACAGCAGCAGGCTGGGGATGAGGTAGAGCCAGTACCCCCTCGTGCGCATCCTCATCTAGTTACCAATGTCGGCGAGGTTGTCCTCGTACGGCTTGGCGATCTCGTCCAGCACCTGGGCTGAGGTCTTGCTGCCGTTGATGAGGTTCTGGACCCCGGCCACGAGCACGTCGTAGTAGCCCGGCGCGGGCCAGTCGGGGTAGAAGGCCAGGCCGTCGGAGGTGGTCAGCTTGTTGAAGGTCTCGATGAGCTCCTTGCTCTTCGCGTCGGTGATCGCGGCCGGGTCCGCGGCCACGGGGACGCCGCCGGAGTTGCCGAGCAGGTTCTGGACGTCCTTGCTCATGGTGATGTCGATGAAGTCGTAGGCCAGGTCCTTGTTCTTCGACTTCTCCGGCACGACCCAGACGTTTCCGCTCGAACCCGGGGACATCGTGGCGCCGGGGAAGAGGAAGTGGCCCCACTCGAAGTTCTTGATCTCCGAGGCGAGGCGGCCGTACCACCAGCTGCCGCTGATCATGATGGGGAACTTGCCGTTCATGAACGCCACGCCCATGTCCTCGGCCTTGAGCCCGGAGGAGTTCTTCGGGATGTAGCCCTTCTTCACCCAGTCGGCGAAGGTGTCCGCGCCGTAGGTGAACTCGGGGCCGTGGAAGTCCACCTTGCCCTTGTAGGACTGGAAGGCGTCCAGCCACGGCTTCTGCGCCTTGGACAGCGCGAGCTGGTAGAAGATCTGCTGGGCCGGGTATTCGGCCCCGGCGTTCGCGATGGGCGTCACCCCGGCCTTGACGAACGTGTCCAGCGCGGCCGTGAACTCCTCGAACGTGGTCGGGACCGCCACCTTGTTCTTCTCGAACAGGTCCTTGTTGTAGTAGACCATCACGAACTCGCCGTAGTTGGGCACGCCGTACCACTTGCCGGAGCCCATCACGCCCCGGTCGTCATATTTGGCGGTGGTCTGCAGGCCACCGGGCAGCAGCTTGTCCCAGCCGCGTTTGGTGGCCTCCTCGCTCAGGTCCGTCAACAGACCCTGCTTCGACAGCAGCCCGGCGGTGGCGTTGCCCTTGTTGTACTCCATGATGTCGGGCGCCTCGTCGGAGTTGAGCACCATGCTCGCGGTCTTCTGGATCTGCTCGAAGCCCTTCTCCTCGAACTTGACGGTCACGTTCGGGTGTGACGCCTCGAACTTCTTGATCGCCTCGGCCCACGCCTTGCCCATGGCGCTGTCGGCCGTCTCGTAGTGCCAGAGCTTGAGCACGCGAGGCTGGTCGCTCTTCGCGGGCGCGGCCTCCGAGCCGGAGCCCGAGCCTGAGCCGCAGGCCGACAGGACCAGAACCGCGGCGGCCAGCGCCGCCGCGCCTCTCAACTTGACCATGATCCCTCCAGGGGGTGTTACGAGATTACGGCCCGAGCGGGAGCTCCGGCCACCGGGGCGATCTCGACCTCGGTGACACGCTTCGGGCCGGTGACGGCGACGTGCAGCTCGTCGCCGTCCCTGGTGGCGACGGCGACCGTCAGGCCGTCGGCGTCGTGGATTTCCGCGGTGCCGTCGCCGCCCCCGAAGGCGACGAGCGTGATCTCGGCCGGCACGTCCACCGTGTCGCCCGGCTGGGAGACCGGTATGAGAGCGCCATGCCGTACGAAGAGGGGGATCTGGTCGAGCGGCTTGCTGACCGGGACGTAGCGGGAGCCCGTGAGCACCTCGCCCGTCCAGTAGTCGACCCACTCTCCGCGCGGCAGGTACACCAGGCGGGTGCCCTCGGGCGCGGTCATGGGGGCGACGAGCAGGTCGCGGCCGAGCAGGTACTGCAGATCGGCCTGCCAGGCCACCGGGTCGTCCGGATAGTCCACGCACATCGCCCGCATCATCGGCGCGCCGGTGCGCGCGGCCTCGACGGCCGCCGAGTAGAGGTAGGGCATCAGCCGGTAGCGCAGCTTCAGCGCGGCCACGGCCTGCTGCTCGACCTCGGGGAACTCCCACGGCTCGCGGGTGGTCGTGCCGTGCAGGCGCAGCAGCGGCGACAGCGCGCCGAACTGGGTCCAGCGGACGTAAAGGTCGTCGGTGGGCCGGCCGGTGAAGCCGCCGGCGTCGTGGCTCCAGAACGGCACGCCGGACAGGCCGTGCGCGAGCCCGCCCCGCAGCGTGCTGCCCATGGCGGCGTAGCTGGTGTAGGTGTCGCCGCCCCACTGGGCGCTGTGGCGCTGCCCGCCCAGGTACGACGAGCGCGCCCAGACCAGGTCGTGCCCGTTGACCTCGCGGGTGACGGCGGCGACCGCGTCGTTGAACAGCAGCGTGTAGACGTTGTGCAGGTCAATGCCGGTCATGCCGTTGGAGGCGACGGAGTCGCTCGGGACGCCTTCGGCGAAGTCGGTCTTGAACGCGGCGACGCCCTGGCGCAGCAGCGTGCGCAGCCGGTCCGTGAACCAGGCGGCGGCCTCGGGGTTGGTGAAGTCGACGATGCCGCAGGCCGGGAAGGAGCCGTGCCAGCAGTCGGCGACGTACACCTCACCTTCCTGGTTCTTCAGGAAATATCCGGCTTGCGCTGCTTCGGCGAAGGCCGGGCTCAGATGGGAGATATACGGATTCATCCACAGGCAGACCTTGAACCCCATCCCGTCCAGCTCGGCCAGCATCCCGTCCGGGTCGGGGAAGTTCACCGGATCCCAGCGCAGGTCCGACCAGTGCCCGTCGGTCTGCCAGTACGTGTCCAGGTGCAGCACGTCGCACGGGATGCCGCGCTCCCTGATCGTGCGGGCCCTGGTCAGCACCCGCTCCTGGCTGTCCACGCAGAACCCGGAGGAGATCCAGGTCCCGAACGCCCACTTCGGCGGCAGCGAGGGCCGGCAGGTCAGCAGGTCATAGCGGTTCAGCACGTCGGACGGCGTCGGGCCGGCGAGCACGTAGTAGTCCAGCACGTCGTCCGGCACCACGATCTGCACGACGCTGTGCGTGGACTGGCACACGTCGAACTCGGCCGGCGCCCCGGTGTCGACGAGGACGCCGTAGCCCTTGCTGGAGACGTACAGGGGGACGTTCTTGTAGGCGCGCTGCGACTCGGCCCCGAAGGCGTCGAAGTTCCACATGAGAGGGCGCTGGCCGCGCTTGTCCAGGCGGGTGAACGACTCGCCGAACCCGGCGAACGCTTCGTCGGGGGCCGCGGCGAAGCTCTCGTGGTAGGCCACGGATGCGCCGTTCGAGGCGGAGCGGCCGAAGGGCAGCGTACGGAGCCGGCCGCTGATGTCGGTGTGCCCGCGATCCTGCTCGACCAGCGTGGCCCCGGAGGCGTCGGTGAAGCGCAGGTGCCACGGCGCGAGGCTGATCTCGGCCCGCAGCGAGCCCGCGTCGATCACGATCGGCTCACCCGGCGCGACCCCGGCACGTGCCCCTGGATACGTGCCGGGGGTCACCAGCGAGATGGCCCTCTCCGAGCGCGGTCGTGCGCTCGCGTCCTCCGACAGCCGCACCCTGATGACACCCTCGCCCGCCGCTCCCACCTGGACGAGCAGCGTCTCTTCCGCGGTGGTCACCGCCTTCAGCATCACCTCTGCGCCGTCGGCCGCGACCAGCTCGGCAGCACTCAGCGCCGACAGGCCACCCTCGCCATGCGCGCGCACCGGCAACTCGGGCGGGTCCGCGACGAAATATTCGTGCGCGACCAAAGGGGGGCGATAGGGCATGGAAGCTCCTTCGAAAGCTGCGCCAACTCGTGAATTAGTTTGGTGGCCAAACGAACAAAGGTCAACCATTGACCCCCAGTCGCCCCACCGGTCAACGCCCCGCCCGGGCCACTGCGGATCTTGCTCTCCTGGAGCCGGTAGAGTCACCGCCGCGGCTTCCGCGACTGGTGAGGGCACGTCACGAGACGCGTGGTCCCACCTGCTCCCGGCCCGCGTCGCCGACTTCGCGCACTTCGCCGCGCAGGAGCGCTCGGCCGAGGTCGCGCACCTGCTCCTGCGGCAGGACGCCGCTCGGGCCTCGCGCGTCTGATCGCCAACTACGACATCGCGCGCTTCTTCGCTGATGATCTCTGTAGTCCGGCGAAGGCTCGCCCAACGACAGGTCGCCTGCCGGGGAGACGGGCACGGCCGGTGCCGGGGAGGCGGGCACGGCCGGTGCTGGGGAG